>NZ_JBFBCG010000027.1:0-97598 GCF_040683105.1 Streptomyces sp. NPDC051020
TGGCGGAAACACATGATCAAGCAGAGGCCGCTCAGCTGTCAGGCGAACGACAAACCCCACCAAGAAATGATCTTGGTGGGGTTTAAAGCCAAGCTTAGACCGACCGGCATATGGGGGGCGGGAGAAGGAGTGGGGCTGGGTGCGTGCAGCTGCAAGGCGGAGGAGGGAGGCAACGCGGAGGGGGCCCCTCCCATGCCTTTCGGGCTATGGGGGAGTTGCTGACTGACGACAACGCCGCAGATGTGCGCACCCAGCCCCGCGACGCCGCCTCCCATGTGCCGGTCGGTCTTACGGGGGAACGCAGCGGGGTCGGATGGGCCGGGGGGTCCTGTCCGGCCCTGCGGTGCGTCCGGGGCGGGGCGGGCGCGGGGAGGGCAGGAGGCCTCGCGGGGCTCGGCCCAGGACCCCGGTCCTCAATCGCGTGACGGCGCCGGATCCGGGGTCCTGCCCCGGGAGCCCGGGACGACCAGGCCCGATTCGTAGGCCGTCACCACCGCCTGGGTGCGGTCGCGCAGGGCCAGTTTGGCCAGGATTCGGCTGACGTGCGTTTTCACCGTCTCCTCCGTGATCAGCAGGCGCGCCGCGACCTCGGAGTTGGACAGCCCCTCCGCCACCAGGCGCAGGACCTCCGTCTCCCGGGGGGTGAGTGCTGCGAGCACCGCCGCGGGTACGGGGTCCGGCGCGCGGTGCTGGGCGGCGAATTCGCTGATCAGGCGGCGGGTGACCGTCGGTGCCAGCAGGGCCTGGCCGGCCGCGATGACGCGCACGGCGTCGAAGAGCCGCTCCGCGGTGACGTCCTTGAGCAGGAAGCCGCTGGCTCCGGCGCGCAAGGCGTCGTACACGTACTCGTCCAGGTCGAACGTGGTCAGGATGAGGATGCGGGGGCCGTCCGGGCCCGACACGGCCAGTTGTCTCGTCGCTTCGATGCCGTCCGTGCCCGGCATCCGTACGTCCATGAGGACGACGTCGGGCCGGAGGCCGGCGCACGTCCGGACCGCCTCGGCACCGTCGCACGCCGTGCCGACGACGGTGAAGTCCGGCTGCGTGTCCAGCAGGGCGGCGAAGCCCGTACGGACGACCTGGTGGTCGTCGGCGACGACGATCCGTACGGCGGGCTGTGGCTCGGTGCTCATCCGGTCGTCTCCGCGTGGGTCGGCAGTACGGTCTCGACGAGGAAGCCGCCGCCGGGCGCGGGGCCGGTGCGCAGTTCACCACCGACCGTGGCGGCACGCTCGCGCATGCCGGACAGGCCGTGGCCGCCCGCGGGCGGCGCGGGAGGCGGGCCCGGGCCGTTGTCGCGGATGCGCAGGGCGAGGGTGCCGGCGGTGTAGTGCAGTTCCACGTCGACGGCGGCGCCGGGTGCGTGCCGCCGGGCGTTGGTGAGGGCTTCCTGGACGATGCGGTATGCGGCGAGCTCGACGCCCGGGTCGAGCGCCGCCTGCCGGCCGCGGACGATGAGGCGGGTGCCCGTCCCGGACGCGTCCCGGGCCTCGTCGAGCAGGTCGACCAGTTGTCGCAGGCCCGGCTGCGGCTGCCGGTCGGCCGTATCGGACCCGGTGTCCTCGCGCAGGACGCCGAGCAGCCGTCGCATCTCGGTCAGTGCCGCCCGCGCGGTGTCGCCGATCGACGACAGCCGCTGCGCACCGGCGGCGGGCATCCCGGGAGTGGTCAGCCGGGCCGTCTCCGCCTGGACGGCGATCATGGAGATGTGATGGGCGACGACATCGTGCAACTCGCGGGCGATCCGAGCGCGTTCGGCGCGTGCCGTGTGTTCGAGCAGGGTGCTGCTCATCGCCCGGTGCGCGGCGCTGTGGATGAGTGCCTCGCCGCGGGCCCGTCGGGCGATGCCCGCCCACGCCGCGACCGGGGCGAGCGAGGCCAGCAGCACGGTGAGGACGCCGGTTTCGGAGTGCGCCGGGGCGAGCCGGGCGAGGGCGAGCGGCAGGAACGGCATGGCGAGGAGCGCCGCCGACCGCGGTGAGCCCGCACGGCCCAGCCGGTGCAGGACGATCAGCTGGGCGCAGAGCCCTGCGACGGTCAGCGAGCGGAACGGGGCCAGCGACAGCACGGTTGCCGCAGTGACCGACACGGCGGCCGCGGCAGGGCTCAAGAGCGCCGACGGCAGCGTGGTGGCCAGCGCGAGCAGGCCGATGAGCAGGCCGAACCGGACTGTGACTCCGCTGTCGGCCGTCCGCGCGAACGACTCGGTCACCGCGAGCAGCGCCAGGGCCGTCCCGGCCACGGCAGCCGTACGAGGGCCGGCGCCGATGCGCCGCCCCCGCTCGGCCCGTCCGCTCCACCGGTGCTCGTCCACGTCCGTCATTCTTGCCGCAGGTGGCGCACCCTGGCATCCCTCTCATGAGGGACCTGCGGCACCGGACATCCCTCGCTCCAGGGAGGGCAGAAGTCGCTGTCCGGCGTGACGACCGCGGGGCACCGGTCTGCCTAGCCTGCCGGACATGGAAGCAACCGTGGAAGTCACCGGCCTGCGCAAGCGCTACGGGCCGACCACCGCGCTGGACGGGATGACGTTCACCGTCAGGCCCGGACAGGTCACCGGTTTCGTCGGGCCCAACGGCGCCGGCAAGTCCACCACGATGCGGGTCATCCTCGGCCTGGACACGGCCGACGAGGGCACCGCGCTGATCGGAGGCCAGCCGTACCGGAACCTGCGGAACCCGCTGAACCACATCGGGGCGCTGCTGGACGCCGCCGCACTGCAGCCGGGCCGGACCGCCCGCAACCATCTGTTGTGGCTGGCCCACTCGCAGGGCCTCGGCGCGCGGCGGGTCGACGACGTCATCGAGCAGGCCGGTCTGGGGCCGGTCGCCGGGCGCCGGACGGCGGGTTTCTCGCTCGGCATGCGGCAGCGCCTCGGGATTGCCGCCGCACTGCTCGGCGACCCGCCGGTGATCATGCTGGACGAGCCGTTCAACGGCCTGGACCCGGAAGGCATCATGTGGATGCGCGACTTCCAGCGCGCGCTGGCCGCACAGGGCCGGGCGGTGCTGCTGTCCAGCCACCTGATGAGCGAACTGCAGGACACCGCCGACCATCTGGTGGTGGTCGGACGCGGCAGGGTCATCGCCGACACCAGCGTGCGCGAGCTGATCGGGACCGCGTCCGGCGACCGGGTCACGCTGCGGACCTCGGCACGGTCGGAGGCGATGACGGCGCTGGCGTACGCCGGAGCCACCGTGGCGGCCACCGACCGCGACACCCTCACCGTCTCCGGGCTGGCGGCGGAGCACATCGTGACGCTGCTCGGTGAGAGCGGGGTGCCGTTCTCCGAAGTGTCCGCGCACCGCGCGACACTGGAGGAGGCGTACATGGAACTCACCCGGGACGCCGTCGAGTTCCGCGCCGCGGTGGCCGAGGAGCCGGCCCGATGACCCAGACCACGACGTCGTACCGCTCCGGGACGGCGACCGTACACGCCGGGTTCGCCCAGCAACTGCGGGGCGAGTGGACCAAGTTCCGTACGGTACGGGGCTGGGTCGCCGGACTCGCGGCCGCGGCGCTGGTGATCGTCCTGATCGGGCTGATCGGCGCTCACACCGAGCGGCCCACCTGTGAGGACCCGAACCAGCCCTGCACCGGTGCCAGGGGGCCGGGCGGCGAGGCCGTGACGGACCGGTTCTACTTCGTGCACCAGCCGCTGACCGGGGACGGCAGCATCACCGTACGGATCACGTCGCTGGCCCCGGACGGTGCGAAGGGCGGGCTGCCGCCGTGGGCGAAGGCGGGGATCGTCCTGAAGGCAGGCGACCGGGCGGGGTCGGCGTACGCGGCCGTCATGGCCACCGCAGGGCACGGCGTGCGGATGCAGCACAACTACTCGCATGACACAGCCGGTGCCCCCGGCGCCGTCTCCGCCGCGTCCCCGCACTGGCTGCGGCTGACCCGGACCGGGGACACGGTGACCGGCTACCGGTCGGCCGACGGGGCGCGCTGGACCGCGGTCGGCACCGCGCGCCTGACCGGACTGCCGTCGCAGGTGCAGGCCGGGATGTTCGCCGCCTCGCCGCCCGCCACGGAGTCGACGAGCCAGAAGTTCGGCGGGCTGAGCAACCGCGGGGCGCCCACCCGGGCCACCGGTGTCTTCGACCACGTCGCTCTCAGCGGCGCGGAGTCCGGGGACGCGGCGTGGCACGGTGAGCAGATGGGCGGACCCGCCGACGACTTCGCGTCGGACGGCACGTTCCACCGGGTGGACGACACGTTCACCGTCACCGGGTCCGGCGACATCGCACCGGCCGTGGGCGGCCCCATGACCGCGGGCGGTCAGACCATCGAGCGCAGCCTGGCCGGCACATTCGTCGGGCTGATCCTGGTGATCGTCGTCGGGGCGACGTTCATCACCGCCGAGTACCGGCGCGGACTGATCCGCACCACCCTCATGGCGAGCCCACGGCGGGGCAGGGCGCCGGCCGCGAAAGCCGTCGTCCTCGCCGCCGTGACCTTTGCGGCCGGGCTGCCCGCCGCGGCGGCGGCGGTGCTGCTCGGTGAATGGCTGGTGCGCCCCGGTGGCTTCGACTTCCCGGTCGGCACGCTCACGGAGCTGCGCGTGGTGGCCGGCACGGCGGCCCTGCTCGCGGTCACCGCGGTGCTCGCCCTGGCCGTCGGCACCATACTGCGGCGCAGCGCCGGGGCGGTCACCCTGGTGTTCGCGGCGATCGTCCTGCCGTACATCCTCGCGACTGCCTCGATCCTGCCGGCCGGGCCCTCGCAGTGGCTGCTGCGGGTCACCCCGGCAGCGGGCTTCGCCATTCAGCAGAACATGCCGCAGTACGCGCAGGTGGACAGCGACTACACACCGGCCTTCGGCTACTTCCCGCTGCCGCCGTGGGGCGGATTCGCGGTGCTGTGCGGGTGGACGGCTGTCGCGCTGGGCGCGGCGGTGTTCATGATGCGCCGGAGGGACGCATGAAGCAGACCCTGCACGCGGAGTGGACGAAGCTGCGCACCGTGACGGCCCCCGGGCGGCTGCTCCTTGCCCTCGTCGTGCTCACGGTGGCGGTCAGCGCCGCGACGGCCGCCGCCGCGGAGTGCCCGTCGACGGGCTGTCACCAGGACGTCGTCAGGCTCGGTCTGACCGGGATCCTTCTCGGGCAGACGGTCGTCGTCGTCCTGGCCGTGCTGGTGATCAGCGGCGAGTACAGCACGGGGATGATGCGCACCACCCTGATGGCGACACCGCGCCGGTTCACGGTCCTGGCCGCGAAGTCGGCCGTCCTCACGGGGGTGGTGCTGGTCGCCGGGGCGGTCGCGGTGTTCGGCTGCCTGCTGGTGGCGGGGCTGATCCTGCCGGGCAACGGCTTCACGACGGCGCAGGGCCGAGCGATGCTGTCCCTGACCGACGGTCCGACGCTGCGCGCGGCGGCCGGGTCGGTGCTGTACCTGGTGCTGATCGGCCTGCTCGGCCTGGGCACCGCCACCGCGGTCCGGGACCCGGCGGCGGCGGTCGGGGTCGTACTCGGCCTGCTCTTCGTCCTCCCGATCCTCACGCAGCTGGTCACCGACCCGGCCTGGCACCGGCACCTGCAGCAGATCGCCCCGATGACGGCGGGGCTCGCCGTACAGTCCACGACCGGTGCCGACAGCCTGCCCATCGGCCCGTGGGCAGGGCTGGGGGTGCTCACGGGATGGGCCGTGGCCGCACTGCTGGGAGGGGGGCTGGTCCTGAGGCTGCGGGACGCGTGAGCCCCCGGCGTCCGGCCGGCTACGCCACCGGTGCCCGGCGGCACCGCCCTGCCGCAGCCGCCGCCAGGCGCCCGAGCGCCTCCTGCTTCCCGCACGGGTGAGCGCCCAGCGCCGTCTGCCGTGCCACGATCCGCCGCTCCGCGCGCATCAGCCGCCATCCCCGTCGCAGCAGGAACGGCACGGACTTGCGGCCCTCGCGCAGATCCCGCAGCAGCCGGCGGCGGAACGTCGTCGTCGGGCGGCCGCGCAGGCACAGCGCGTCCGCCAGGACACCCAGTTCCTGGCATCGCTCGACTATGTCCGCCGCGAAGATGCCCTCGGCCACGAACAGCGGCGTCCGCTCGATGTGGAACGCCTCGCGGTCGATCCGGGAGCTGGTCGCGATGTCGTACACCGGGACGTGCGTACGCCCCGTGCGGCACAGCTCCGTGATCGCGGCGACCGCCGCATCCGCGTCCCAGGACTGTGCGGAGTCCCAGTCGATGTCCGAACTGCCCGGTACCAGCGGCAGTGTGGGGTCGTCGCCCTCCTTGTAGAAGTCGTCCAGGCGCAGCACCGGAAGGTCGGTGCGGGCGGCCAGGGAGGACTTGCCGGAGCCGGAGGGGCCCGCGAGCAGCACGACGCGGGTCGGGATCGGTTGGGAAATCACAGGACACGAGTGTGAGGCATCGACTCGCGCAGGGGATCCCCCGGTGCCCGTGTTGGTATCCAGCATCACACCTCAACTACTCTACGTGTGCAGACGATTACTCGATCAGTATCGATCAGGTGGGAATTCCATGGCACGACATGCACTTTCCGGGTCCCGGCGCCGCGCGCTGCTGCGCGCAGGTCTGACCGTCACCGCGGTGGGCGCCGCGCTCGGTGCGGGGGGTGCGGCGGCCCAGGCGGCGCCGCTGCCCATCGCTTCGGCCCCGGGTGCCGACAGCAGCCTCGACGCGGCGACCGGGGCAGTCGGACACGGGGTTTCTCCGGTCACGAACCTTCAGCTCGACCCGCTGGCCAAGACGGGTGTGGACCCGCTGAGCAACAGGGTGGGGACGCAGATCGCCGACTTCAAGCCGGTCACCACGGGCACCGTCACCGACTCGCTGAGCAGCGGTGGTGCGCTGAACGACCAGCCGTTGGCGGGGCAGGTGACGGGGCTGGTGCACCGCTGATCCCGGCGCACAGGGCTGCGGCCCGCCCCTCCGCGGTGTTGCCGGAGGTGCGGGCCGCAGCCGCGTCGGTCAGTAGGACGAACCCGAGGTGCCGAGCGCGCCCGTGGGGTGCCAGACCGTCTTGGTCTCCAGGAACGCCGTCAGGCGGTCCGTGCCCGGGTCGGCGAACCAGTCGTTTCCGTCCACAGCCTGTGGATGAGCGGCGCCCTGCGCTTCCTTCTCGGGGTGGTGGCGGGAGACGGCTGGGCGGTGAACTCGCTTCAGGTTGTCCGCTGCCGCGATCTCCAGCTCCTTCGCCAGATCGGCGTCGGCGCCCGTGAGGTCGATCGCGTTCACGTCCTGGTGGGACGCGAGCGGGGCCGCGAGCTCCGCCGTCTTGCCGGACAGGATGTTCACCACACCGCCCGGCAGGTCGGAGGTGGCCAGCACCTCGCCCAGGGACAGCGCCGGGAGCGGGGCGTCGGTGGACGCGACGACGACCGCCGTGTTGCCGGTCGCGATCACCGGCGCGACGACGGAGACCAGACCCAGGAACGACGACTTCTGCGGCGCCACGACCGCGACCACACCCGTCGGCTCGGGCGTGGACAGGTTGAAGAACGGGCCCGCGACCGGGTTCGCCCCGCCCACGATCTGGCCGATCTTGTCGGTCCAGCCCGCGTACCAGACCCAGCGGTCGATCGCCGCGTCCACGACGGCCGCCGCCTTGGACTTCGACAGCCCCTCCGCGTCCGCCACTTCCCGGACGAACTGGCCCTTACGGCCCTCCAGCATCTCCGCGATGCGGTAGAGGATCTGACCGCGGTTGTACGCCGTCGCGCCCGACCAGCCGCCGAACGCCTTGCGGGCGGCCACGACCGCGTCCCGTGCGTCCTTGCGGGAGGACTGCGGGGCGTTCGCCAGCCACGTGCCCTTGCCCGCCGCGTCAGCGGCAGATGTCTTCGCCGTCACCTCGTACACCCGGCCGCTCTCGGAGCGGGGGAACTTGCCCCCGATGTACAGCTTGTAGGTCTTGAAAACGCTCAGTCGCCCGTCAGACATCGAGGTAGGCCTCCAAACCGTGACGGCCGCCTTCGCGGCCGAAGCCCGACTCCTTGTATCCGCCGAACGGCGAGGTGGGGTCGAACTTGTTGAACGTGTTGGCCCAGACGACGCCCGCCCGGAGCTTGCTCGCCACCGCGAGGATGCGGGAGCCCTTCTCCGTCCAGATGCCGGCCGACAGGCCGTACTGGCTGTTGTTGGCCTTGGCCACCGCTTCGTCCGGCGTACGGAACGACAGAACGGAGAGCACCGGGCCGAAGATCTCGTCGCGGGCGACGGTGTGCGCCTGGGTGACGTTCGTGAACAGCGTCGGGGCGAACCAGTAGCCGGAGGACGGGAGTTCGCACGGGGCCGACCAGCGCTCGGCGCCCTCCGCCTCGCCCGTCTCGACCAGTGCCGTGATCCGGGAGAGCTGCTCCGCGGAGTTGATCGCACCGATGTCGGTGTTCTTGTCCAGCGGGTCGCCGAGGCGCAGCGTGGACAGCCGGCGCTTCAGGGAGTCCAGCAGCTCGTCCTGGATCGACTCCTGCACGAGGAGGCGCGAGCCCGCGCAGCAGACCTGCCCCTGGTTGAAGAAGATGCCGGTGACGACACCCTCGACGGCCTGGTCGATCGGGGCGTCGTCGAAGACGATGTTGGCGCCCTTGCCACCCAGCTCCAGGGTGACCTTCTTGTCGGTGCCCGCGATCCGGCGGGCGATGGCCTTGCCGACCGCGGTCGAGCCGGTGAAGGCGACCTTGTTCACGTCCGGGTGCTCGACGAGGGCCGCACCCGCGTCGCCGTACCCGGTGAGGATGTTCACGACGCCCTTCGGCAGCCCCGCCTGGCGGCAGATGTCCGCGAAGAAGAGCGCGGAGAGCGGGGTCGTCTCGGCGGGCTTGAGGACCACGGTGTTGCCGGTGGCGAGCGCCGGGGCGATCTTCCACGCCAGCATGAGCAGCGGGAAGTTCCACGGGATGATCTGGCCCGCGACACCGAGCGGGCGCGGGTTCGTGCCGTAACCCGCGTGGTCGAGCTTGTCGGCCCAGCCCGCGTAGTAGAAGAAGTGCGCCGCGACCAGCGGGAGGTCCGCGTCACGGGTCTCCTTGATCGGCTTGCCGTTGTCGAGGGTTTCGAGAACGGCGAGCTCGCGGGAGCGCTCCTGAATGATCCGGGCGATCCGGAAAAGGTACTTGGCGCGCTCGGAGCCCGGCAGTGCCGACCACTTCTCGAATGCCTTGCGGGCTGCCCTCACGGCCCGGTCGACGTCCGCGGCGCCGGCCTGTGCGACCTCGGAGAGCACCTCTTCGCTGCTCGGCGAGACCGTCTTGAAGACCTTGCCGTCGGCCGCGTCGGTGAACTCGCCGTCGATGAAGAGACCGTACGAGGGCGCGATGTCGACGACCGAGCGCGACTCGGGGGCGGGGGCGTACTCGAATGCAGATGCCATGGGGATCAGTCCACCGTCACGTAGTCGGGGCCGGAGTAGCGGCCCGTGGCCAGCTTCTGGCGCTGCATCAGCAGGTCGTTGAGCAGACTCGACGCGCCGAAGCGGAACCAGTGGTTGTCCAGCCAGTCCTCGCCGGCGGTCTCGTTGACCAGGACGAGGAACTTGATCGCGTCCTTGGAGGTGCGGATGCCGCCGGCGGGCTTCACACCGATCTGTACCCCAGTCTGCTCCCGGAAGTCGCGCACGGCCTCCAGCATCAGCAGGGTGTTCGCGGGCGTGGCGTTGGTCCCCACCTTGCCGGTCGACGTCTTGATGAAGTCCGCGCCCGCCAGCATGCCGAGCCAGGAGGCGCGGCGGATGTTGTCGTAGGTGGACAGCTCGCCGGTCTCGAAGATGACCTTGAGGCGGGCGTCGGTGCCGTCGGCACGGGCGCACTCGGCCTTCACGGCGAGGATCTCCTCGTACACCTTGAGGTAGTGGCCGGAGAGGAAGGCGCCCCGGTCGATCACCATGTCGATCTCGTCGGCCCCGGCGGCCACGGCGTCGCGCACGTCCGCGAGCTTCACATCGAGCGCGGCGCGCCCGGCGGGGAAGGCCGTCGCGACGGACGCCACCTTCACGCCGGAACCGGCCAGCGCGGCGGCGGCCGTCGCCACCATGTCGGGATAGACGCAGACCGCGGCGGTGCGCGGGGTCGTCCGGTCGGTCGGGTCGGGATTGACGGCCTTGGCGGCGAGAGCCCGGACCTTGCCCGGGGTGTCCGCGCCTTCCAGCGTCGTCAGGTCGATCATCGAGATGGCGAGGTCGATGGCGTACGCCTTGGCCGTCGTCTTGATCGAACGGGTTCCGAGAGACGCAGCGCGCGCTTCGAGGCCGACGGCGTCGACGCCGGGCAGCCCGTGCAGGAAGCGGCGCAGCGCACTGTCGGACGCGGTGGCGTCGGAGAATGCGGGTGCAGTGGTGGACATGGTCACCAGGGGAGCATATCTACGCGCGTAGCAGCCTGTACAGCGGGGAGGGGATACAGGCGTGGGTGCGCGGTGCCGTTCGGCTGCGGGGTGGCCGCTCCGGCGGGGCTTGTGCACGTCAGGCAGAATCGGCCACATGACGAGCCCCACACCTCCCACCGAGCCGACCTACGCCGACCGGACCTTCCGGTCGCCCGCCGGGATGGCGGGCGGTGTCCTGCTGCTCCTGCTGGTCGGCTGGCTCGGCGTGGATGCCCTGATCAGGGGTGACGGGCGGACGCCGTGGCTGGCCTTGGCCGGGCTGCTGACGGCTGTGCCGCTGATCGTCGCGTTCACGCTGCGACCGGTCGTGTCGGTGAACAAGGAGCGGATCCGGATCCGCAACCCGTTCCGGACGATCACGGCGCCGTGGGCGGCGGTCGCGGATGTGCGCGCCGGTTACTCCACCGAACTGTTCACCGAGGACGGCGCGAAGTACCAGCTGTGGGCGGTGCCGGTGTCGGTGCGGCAGCGCAAGAAGGCGGCACGGCAGCAGTCGCGCCAGTCGCAGGACGACCCGTACGGCCGGACGTCCGTCCACGCCGATGTCCGCGACAGCAGGTCCCGCATGGCGACGGCCGACCAGACCACGGCGGACCTCCGCGAGCTGATGGAGCGGGCGAAGACGGGAACGGGTGCGAGTGCGGCTGCACAGCCTTCGGCATCCTCGGCATCCTCGGAATCCTCGGAATCCTCGGAATCCTCGGAATCCTCGGCGTCTTCGGTTTCGGCGCGCTGGGCGTACGAGTTGATCGCCCCGGCGGTGGTGGGCGTGGTGCTGCTGGTGGTGCTGCTCGCGACCGGCTGAGGCAGGCCGGAGTACGCCTGCACGACGATCGGACCCCGGCGTACGCACGCGGGCGGTCTCGGTCGTGAGGCAGCTCCGTCCGCCGGGTCAGTCCTCCGGGGCCGGCCGGTAGGCGCACACCTGCACGCCCGTGCCGCTGGTGACGGTCGAGGCCGGTTCGAGGGCACCGAGGCCAGCAGCACGGCGAGCGCGCCCGCCCCGGTCCGGCGGCGCGCCCGGCAGGCCGCGTCACAGGCCGTCCACCAGGCGCGCTGCCATGTCGCGGGCATGCCGCATGTGTACGCCGTCCCCTTCGAGGTCCGCGCGCACGATGGCCCCTTCGAGCAGGAACGCCAAGTGTTCCGCCGTGGCCCGGGTCCGCTCGTCCTGGCCTGGCAGCAGCTCTTGGAGGTGGGTCGTGAGCAGGCTCTCGACTCCTCCTTGTGGCAGCGCACCACCGCCCGGCCCTCGTGCCCGGCCGGCAGTTCGGCGGCCGCGTTGAGCAGCCCGCAGCTGCGGAAGCCGTGCTCGTAGGCGAGATCGGCGTGGTCGGCGGCGCGGACGAGGTCGGCCTTGGAGGCGAAGTTGTTGTAGAGGCTCATTTTTGCCACGCCGCCTCAGCCGTGATCGTGTCCATCCCTGCCGCCGCTACGCCGTCGGCATAGAACCGCCGCGCCGCGGCATCGAGAATCCGTCCCCGCGCAGGCCCTGCTCGCCGACGCTTTCCCGGCTGCTGCCCGGTTGCGCTGCCTCGGCCGCGCGGATGCGGCCTGACTGGTGCCGCGGCAGGCAACGTTTGCCCGTAAAGGAGCGGCGTCCGGTGCGTGCTGTCGGCGTGCCGGCCGGAAGCCCTCGTACTGGATGTACTTGGGTTTTCGGCCGGTGCGGCGAGCGTGCGTGCCAGGCGTCGCCCGGCAGGCGGGACTTTCGAAACACGCCCTAGTCCTCCGGGAGCCAGGACCAGAAGTGGTTGACGATGTCGTCGATGTAGCGTCGCCCGTTTTCGCCGGAGGCGGTGGTGCCGCCGGCTCGGCTGAGGGTGGCGGCCATGAGGGTCTGGTACTCGTGGTGCATGTCGCGCAGGGGGTCTTGCAGGTCGCGGCGTTCCATGGAGACGAGGCGGGCGATGGCGCGGATGTGAGCCTGCCAGCGGGTGGAGACGGCTTCGGTGAGGAGGCGGGCGAGTTCGTCCTCGAGGCCGGTGATGGCGATGAAGTCGCGTGGGGGGAGGCTGAGGAGGGTGCCGAGTTTGGCGGACTGCCTTTTGTCGCCGGTCCATTGGTCGGTTTCTTCCATGTGGTGGTAGGCGTCGAGGGTGAGGCCGGTGGCGCGGGCGACGTCCTCGGCGGCCAGTCTGCGGGCGAGTCGGTGTTCCCGCAGGGTGCGGGGAGCGCCCATGAGTTCGCGGGGGTTGCACCACAGGGCGCCGGCCAGGGCGGTGAGTTCGCTGGCGGTGGGCAGTGCGGTGCCGCGTTCCCACGCGGTGATGTGGTCGGGGGTGATGTGGGTCGTGCCGTAGGAGGCGCGCATGCCGTAAGCGACGTGGCCGGGGGCCATCCCGAGTTTCTCGCGCAGGATGCGGGCGGCGCGCGCGTTGAAGGGGAGCGGTGGATGCACGGACTGAGAGTAAGGAGTCACCCGGGGTGAACTCCATGGCCGCTGTCGCCCGCATCCCGGTTTGGCTGGATAGGTCGCCGGTGATTTTGGAGGAATCGACAGGGGCGGTGCGGGAAGGTCAACTAATGGATTCCGCATGGCGATTGAGATCGCGTCTTTGCCGCGTATGATCCGCTCGCAAAGCGCCGTATGTGTGTTCGTGCAGCCGACTGGCACACGCTTCTGGCGCCACTGCCATGTTTTCCCTCGCACCTGCAGGTCCAGGAGACGCAGTCATGCACACCAGCACGACAGGCCCAGCCAAAGCGCCGACAATCAGACCCGGTGGCCCGCTCAACCGGTTCTTCCGCATCGGCGAACGCGGCTCGACGTACGGCCGTGAGATACGCGGCGGGTTCGCCACCTTCTTCACGATGGCGTACATCCTCGTACTCAACCCGATCATCCTCAGCAGTACCGAGGACAAGTTCGGCCACCAGCTGGACGCCGGCCAACTAGCCACCGCCACAGCCCTGGTGGCCGCCGTGATGACCGTGATCATGGGTGTGGGCGGCAACCTGCCGCTCGCCCTTGCCGCGGGCCTCGGTCTCAACGCGGTCACCGCCTTCCAGATCGCCCCCCTGATGAGCTGGGACGACGCGATGGGCCTCATCGTGCTCGAAGGCCTGCTGATCTGCGTACTGGTGGTGACCGGCCTGCGCGAGGCCATCATGCATGCCATTCCGCAGCCCCTCAAACAAGCTATCAGTGTCGGCATCGGCCTGTTCATCGCCTTCATCGGCTTCGTGGACGCCGGGTTCGTCACCCGCGTGCCGGACGCCGCGCACACCACCGTGCCCGTTCAGATCGGCACAGGCGCCCTCACCGGCTGGCCCATGCTCGTCTTCTGTCTCGGCGTGCTGATGACGATCGTCCTCCTGGCCCGCAAGGTGCAGGGCGCCATCCTCATCAGCATCGTCGTGATGACCGTCGTCGCCGTCGTCATCAACGGGATCGCCGACATCAAGTCCTGGGGTCTGACCGAGCCGTCGCTGCCCGACCATCCCGTCGCCGCACCCGACTTCGGGCTCCTGGGCAAGTTCGATCTGTTCGGCTCGTTCGGTCAGGTCAGCGTGCTGACCGTCGTCCTGCTCGTCTTCACCCTCATCCTGTCCGACTTCTTCGATACGATGGGCACCGTCGTCGGCGTCACCGCTGAAGCCGGACTCCTCGACGAGCGCGGCCAGGTCCCCGGTCTGGGGCGTGTGCTGCTCATCGACGGCGCAGCCGCCGTCGTCGGCGGCGCAGCCTCCGCCTCGTCCGCCACCACCTACATCGAGTCCGCCGCCGGTGTCGGCGAAGGCGCACGCACCGGCTTCGCCAACCTCATCACCGGCGGCCTGTTCGCCCTCGCTCTCTTCTTCACCCCCGTTCTCACCATCGTGCCCCTCCAGGCTGCGGCCCCCGCCCTCATCGCGGTCGGGTTCCTGATGATGACCCAGGTCAAGCACATCGACTGGGACCGGTACGAACTCGCTATCCCCGCCTTCCTGACCATCGCCGTCATGCCGTTCACCTACTCCATCACCAACGGCATCGGTGCCGGCTTCCTCGCCTACGTGGTCATCAAGGCGTGTCTGGGCAAGGCCCGCGAAGTCCACTGGCTGCTCTGGGGCACCGCGGCGCTCTTCCTCGTCTACTTCGCCATCGACCCGCTGGAGCAGTTGCTCAACATCAAGTAGCGGACGTGGTGGACCCGAAACGGAGCGGGGGGCGGCCCAAGACGATCAGCGACGGGGTGTGTGAGCACATCGCGTCCGCCTGATCGCCCGGACGTCCCCCGCCGGCCGGGAGACCGCCTGCGTCCGCCGGTGCGACGCGCCGTGCACCGCCCGCACGGACGGCGGGGCCCGGCGCCCCGGCCCACGGCCTCTGGGGCGACCTGACCCTCCAGTCCTGCGTGGGCCCGGACACCGGCTTCACGTACCTGATGCGTACGTGAAGCCGATCGTTGCGAGCGGTCAGATCCCGGCCGCCGCCGCCAGGTCCCGCTTGATCCCGGCGAGCAGCTCCGCACCCCGCGCACGGGCCGCGGGCAGCTCGTCCGCCGTACCGACCGGCACCACGACCTCCAGGTAGCACTTGAGCTTCGGCTCCGTGCCGCTCGGCCTGACGATCACCCGGGCGCCCTCCAGGTGGTAGCGGAGTCCGTCGGTGGGCGGCAGCTGCTCCGTGCCCTCCGACAGATCCTCGGCCGAGGTGACGGCGAGCCCCGCGAGCGAGGTCGGCGGGGCCTCGCGCAGCCGCCGCATGGCGTCCGCGATGACCGACAGGTCCTCCACCCGGACCGACAGCTGGTCGGTGGCGTGCAGCCCGTGCTCGACCGCGAGGTCGTCGAGGAGGTCGAGGAGCGTGCGCCCCTGCTCCTTGAGCACGGAGGCCAGCTCGGCGACGAGCAGCGCGGCCGTGATGCCGTCCTTGTCACGGACGCCGTCGGGGTCGACGCAGTAGCCGAGCGCCTCCTCGTACCCGTACCGCAGGCCGTCGACACGGGCGATCCACTTGAAGCCGGTCAGCGTCTCCTCGTACCCGTTCCCCGACTTCTCGGCGATCCGGCCGAGCAGCGACGACGACACGATCGACTCGGCGAAGACCCCGGTGGCGCCGCGGGCGACCAGATGGGCGGCGAGCAGCGCGCCGACCTCGTCGCCGCGCAGCATCCGCCAGCCGCCGTCCACGGACGGGTCCGGGACGGCGACGGCGCAGCGGTCGGCGTCCGGGTCGTTGGCGATGACGATGTCCGGGTGCGCGAGCCGGGCGGTGGCGAACGCGAGATCCATCGCCCCCGGCTCCTCCGGGTTCGGGAACGCGACCGTGGGGAACGCCGGGTCGGGCTCGGCCTGCTCGGCGACGAGCACCGGCTCCGGGAACCCGGCACGGGCGAAGGCCGCGGTCAGGACGGACGTGCCGACGCCGTGCATGGCGGTGTACACGACCTGGGCGGTACGCGGGGACCCGGCGTCGAGCACCGCGTCCGTACGGGCCAGATAGGCGTCCAGGACCTCGTCGCCGAGGATCTCCCAGCCGCTCTCCGGCCGGTCCACGCCGACCAGCGGGCCGACCGCGGCGATCGCGTCGGCGATCTCCCCGTCCGCCGGGGGCACGATCTGCGAGCCGTCGCCCAGATAGACCTTGTAGCCGTTGTCGCGCGGCGGATTGTGGCTCGCGGTCACCTCGACGCCCGCGACGGCGCCCAGGTGACGTATGGCATACGCCAGGACGGGGGTCGGGAGCGGGCGGGGGAGGACCGCCGCGCGCAGCCCCGCACCGGTCATCACGGCCGCGGTGTCGCGGGCGAAGTCGGCGGACTTGTACCGGGCGTCGTACCCGATGACGACGGTGCCGCCGGTCTGCCCCTTCGCCTTCAGATAGGCGGCGAGCCCGGCGGCGGCGCGGATGACGACGGACCGGTTCATCCGCATCGGCCCGGCCCCCAGCTCACCGCGGAGCCCGGCGGTACCGAACTGCAGCGTGCCGGCGAACCGTGCGGCGAGCGCGTCGAGGTCCTCGGTGTCGATGAGCTTGGCGAGCTCGTCGCGGGTCTCGGGGTCGGGGTCCTCGGCGAGCCAGGTTCTGGCCTGCGTGATGAGGTCCTGCTGCACGGTGTCCGCCTTTCTGCGGGGTGAGGTGTTGTCCGGGTACGGGTGGGTGGCACGCAGCGCGGGGCCGTCCCGGGCGGGAGACACCGCCCGCGGCAGGGCGACGCCCGGTCAGATGCGGTCGAGCACCCGCGCGAGCAACGACCCCATCCGGGTCGCCGAGTCCCGCCCTGCCTGCAGTACCTCTTCGTGGTTCAGCGGCTCGCCGCTCAGCCCGGCGGCCAGGTTCGTGACGAGCGAGATGCCCAGAACCTCCGCCCCCGCCTCCCGCGCGGCAATGGCTTCGAGCACCGTGGACATGCCGACCAGGTCGCCGCCCATGACCCGGACCATGTTGATCTCGGCCGGGGTCTCGTAGTGCGGACCGGGGAACTGCACGTACACGCCCTCTTCGAGGGTGTCGTCGACCTCCTTGCACAGCGCGCGCAGCCGCGGCGAGTACAGGTCCGTGAGATCGACGAAGTTGGCGCCGACGATCGGGGACGCCGCGGTCAGGTTGATGTGGTCGCTGATCAGGACCGGCTGTCCGGGGCGCATGCCCTCGCGCAGACCGCCGCAGCCGTTCGTCAGGACGACGGTCCCGCAGCCGGCGGCGACGGCGGTACGGACTCCGTGCGCGACGGCGGCGACGCCGCGGCCCTCGTAGAAGTGCGTGCGGCCGAGGAAGACCAGGGCGCGCTTCTCGCCGATGCGGTACGAGCGGATCGTGCCGCCGTGGCCCTGGACGGCGGGTGCCGGGAAGCCGGGCAGTTCGGTCACCGGGAACTCGGCTTCCGGAGTGCCGAGCGCGTCGCCCGCAGGTGCCCAGCCGGAACCCATCACGAGGGCGACGTCGTGGGTCTCGGCACCGGTCAGCTCGCGCAGGCGGGCAGCGGCGTCGGCAGCGGCGGCGTGCGGGTCGCCCTGGATGTTGTCCGGAATAACAGATGCGTTCACGCGGAAGAGGGTAGCCGGTGATTCCCTACGCGCGTAGATGCCTTTGCGCCGAGTCTGCCCACGCCTGCTTGTACATTCATGCAAAAGTGCTGGTCCGGCGGGTCAGCAGGGACGTTTGCGCAGTTCCATCACATAGTCGTGCGGCGCGCCTGCCGACTCGGCGGCGTCCGCGATCTCGCCCAGATAGCGGGCGGACGGCAGCCCGCCCTCGTACCCGTTCAGTACATACATCCAGGCCGGCTCCTCGCCGTCCAGGGTGTGCACCCGGACCCGCATCCGCCGGTAGATGTCGAGGCCGACACCCTCCCAGCGGTCCATGGAGTCCTCGTCCATCGGCGCGAGGTCGTACAGCGTCACGAAGACCTGCGAGCGCGGCGCCTCGACCACCGTGGCCAGCGCGCCTTCCCAGCCCATCTGCTCCCCGCCGAAGGTCAGCCGCCAGCCGTTGAGCCAGCCCGTGCCGCGCAGCGGGGAATGCGGTGCGCGGCGCGTCATCAGCCGCGCGTCGAGGTTGCCGGCGTACGCGGCGTAGAGCGACATGGGATCGAGGGTACGGGAGGTGACCCCGAGAGCGGCGATTCCTGGGCGGAAGACCCCGGTCGGCGCCTCCGGGGAGAACCGGTGGAGGCCTCTGTGAGGGGACCTCGCCGCCCTCCTTCCGCGGTCCTGGCTCCCGTATGGAGGGCCCCGGGGCGAAGCATGTTGGCGCGTGCGGGACAATGGAGTACGTACTGCATACCCCCGGGGTGATCCCCCGGACCCCCGGCCG
This sequence comes from Streptomyces sp. NPDC051020, assembly GCF_040683105.1. NCBI lineage: Bacteria > Bacillati > Actinomycetota > Actinomycetes > Kitasatosporales > Streptomycetaceae > Streptomyces > Streptomyces sp. NPDC051020. The sequence continues at coordinate 18,088 of NZ_JBFBCG010000027.1, forward strand.
GGGCGGCAGACGGCCGCGGGATGACATACGCGAGGCGGACTTTTCGTGACCCGGATCGTGATCATCGGCGGCGGACCCGGCGGCTACGAGGCGGCACTGGTGGGCGCCCAGCTCGGCGCGGAGGTGACCGTCGTCGACTGTGACGGCCTCGGCGGCGCGTCGGTCCTCACCGACTGCGTGCCCTCGAAGACCCTGATCGCGACGGCAGAGGTGATGACCACCTTCGACTCTTCGTACGAGGAGTTGGGCATCATCGTCGCCGACGACACGCCGCACGTCGAGCAGGCGGCGCGGGTGGTCGGTGTCGACCTCGGCAAGGTCAACCGACGGGTGAAGCGCCTGGCGCTCGCCCAGTCCCACGACATCACCGCCTCCGTCACCCGTGCGGGGGCCCGGGTGACGCGCGGCCGCGGGCGTCTGGAAGGCCTCCAGGCCGCAGACGGCTCCCGCACGGTCGTCGTGACCGCGGCCGACGGTACGGAGGAGAGGCTCACCGCCGACGCCGTGCTGATCGCGACCGGCGGCCACCCCCGGGAGATCCCGGACGCACTCCCCGACGGCGAGCGCATTCTGAACTGGACCCAGGTCTACGACCTCGACGAGCTCCCCGAGGAGCTCATCGTGGTCGGCTCCGGTGTCACCGGCGCCGAGTTCGCCGGTGCCTACCAGGCGCTCGGCTCCCGCGTCACGCTCGTCTCGTCCCGCGACCGGGTGCTGCCGGGCGAGGACCCGGACGCGGCCGCCGTGCTGGAGGACGTCTTCCGGCGCCGTGGCATGAACGTCATGGCCCGCTCCCGCGCCCAGGCGGCGAAGCGGGTCGGCGACCGGGTCGAGGTCACCCTCGCCGACGGCCGGGTCATCTCCGGTTCGCACTGCCTGATGGCGGTCGGCGCGATCCCGAACAGCGCGGGCATGGGCCTGGAGGAGGCCGGGGTCAGGCTCAAGGAGTCCGGCCACATCTGGACCGACAAGGTCTCCCGCACCAGCGCCCCCGGCGTGTACGCGGCCGGTGACGTCACCGGCATCTTCGCGCTGGCGTCGGTCGCCGCGATGCAGGGCCGGATCGCGATGTACCACTTCCTCGGTGACGCGGTGACCCCGCTGAACCTGAAGACGGTCTCCTCGAATGTCTTCACCGACCCCGAGATCGCCACCGTCGGCTACAGCCAGGCCGACGTCGACTCCGGCAAGATCGACGCCCGGGTCGTCAAGCTGCCGCTGCTGCGCAACCCGCGCGCCAAGATGCAGGGCATCCGCGACGGCTTCGTCAAGATCTTCTGCCGGCCCGGCACCGGCATCGTGGTCGGCGGCTGTGTCGTCGCGCCGCGGGCGAGCGAGCTGATCCACCCCATCTCGATCGCGGTCGACAACAATCTGACGGTGGAACAGATCGCCAACGCTTTCACTGTGTACCCGTCCCTGTCGGGATCGATCGCGGAAGTGGCTCGTCAGTTGCACACCCGTAAAACCGACCGGTAATTGCGAGGTGCGTGCCCCAGCCCCGTGACGCCGCCCCCCCAATAGCCGGTCGGTCCAAGCTCACGGGCGAGGCGTAAGCGCCTTCGGGAATCCGGCATTCCCCGGCAACCCCTGGCAACTCAGGCGGCCGGGAAGCCGCCGGACGATCCGTACGGGACAACAACGGGGCCGCCTATATCACTTGGCGGCCCCTTGTGTGTACAACTTCTGTTATTCGGCGCAAACTGCTGAAAACTCTCGGCTAGTCACGTTACTGTCAGTTTCGTGTTCGCTGCAGAACGTCGTCAATTGATCCTCGAAATGGTGCGCGCCAACGGGGCGGTATCGCTCCGTGAGCTCGCCCGCGTCGTCCAGACCTCCGAAGTGACCGTACGGCGGGACGTGCGGGCACTGGAGGCAGAAGGACTCCTCGACCGCCGGCACGGCGGTGCGGTTTTGCCGGGCGGTTTTACGCGGGAGTCCGGCTTTCCGCAGAAATCCCATCTCGCCACCGCGGAGAAGACGGCCATCGCCGACCTGGCCGCCGGTCTCGTCGAAGAGGGCGAGGCCATCGTGGTCGGAGCCGGTACGACCACGCAGGAGCTGGCCCGCCGGCTCGCGCGGATCCCCGGCCTGACCGTCGTCACCAACTCACTGCTGGTCGCCCAGGCGTTGGCCCATGCCAACCGGGTGGAAGTCGTGATGACCGGAGGCACCCTGCGCGGTTCCAACTACGCCCTGGTGGGCAGCGGTGCGGAGCAGTCGCTCCAGGGGCTGCGGGTGTCGCGCGCGTTCCTGTCCGGGAGCGGACTCACCGCGGAACGGGGGCTGTCCACGTCCAACATGCTCTCGGCGAGCGTCGACCGGGCGTTGGTGCAGGCCGCCGCGGAGGTGGTGGTCCTGGCGGACCACACCAAGCTCGGTTCCGACACGATGTTCCAGACGGTGCCCACGGACCTGATCACCCGTCTGGTGACGGACGAACCTCCGGCCCACGACGAGCGGTCCGCCACCGAGTTGCAGGCGCTGGCCGACCAGGGCGTACAGATCGCGGTGGCCGGGGCGGGGATGGGCCCGGTCGGGACCGACTCCCACCCGCCGGGGCGTCCGGCGCGCCGCGACATGCCCCTGCCCGGTCAGCGCCGCACGCATGGCGGTCCGGGGCCGCAACTGCGCAGCGCGGCTTCGACCCTGACGGATCAGTCGCCGGGCGACCGGGCCCGTGTGGCGGACCTGCGTCGCCGCTGAGTCCATCGGGGCACTGCCCCGAACCCCAGCGCTCACGTGCCGGACGGGCTTGATGGGGCCGACGGAGCCCGGCCCCTCCGGCGAGACTGTGGAGCAGTCTCAGCCTGCCGCCGCCCGCGGCCCCTTCAGCCCCTGCAACGTCAGTGTCAGCAGTCGCCCGGCCAGCGCCGGATCCTCCGGCGCCTGCTCCGCCGCCAGCGCGATCGCATTCGTCAGCTGCATCAGGTCGCCGATCGACACGTCCGCCCGCACCGTCCCACTCTCCTGCGCCCGTGCGAGCAGCCGTGCCCCCGCCTCGCGCAGCGGCACGTTGCAGTCGGACAGGGCCGAAGTCTCGTCCCGTGACGTCGACATGAGTGCCTGCGCGAGCCCGCGGTACTCACCCGCATGGGTGATGATCGCGCCGAGCCAGTCCACCAGACCCGCGCACGGATCCGCCTTCGCCAGCTCGTGGGAGCGGGCGAGCAGCGAGGCGACCGCTTCCTGGAACACCGCGCTCATCAGCGCGTGCCGGTTCGGGAAGTGCCGGTACAGCGTGCCGATCCCCACGCCCGCCCGGCGTGCGATGTCCTCCAGCGAGGCATCGGTGCCGTGCTCCGCGAACGCCGTACGGGCCTCGCACAGCAACCGGTCGTAGTTGCGGCGCGCGTCGGCGCGCATGGGCCGGCCCGGCGTCTGTGCCGTGCTCATCGCCATTGCGCAGTCCTCCCTTTTCCGCCCCCGGGGTCCAGGATGCCATTGCGTGAACGTAGGTCCCCTCCGCTTGCCGGGGCCGGGCCGGAACCCCGCGGCGGCACCGGGACGGCGCCGGCAGAAGGCAAGGGCCCCTGCTCAGTCGTTCGCACGACTGAGCAGGGGCCCCGGGACGGCTCCGTAGATCAGTCCTTGATCTCGCAGATCACGGCGCCGGACGAGACCGAGCCGCCGACCTCCGCGGCCAGACCCTTGATCGTGCCCGCGCGGTGCGCGTTGAGGGGCTGTTCCATCTTCATGGCCTCCAGGACGACGATCAGATCGCCCTCGTTGACCGCCTGGCCCTCCTCGACGGCGATCTTGACGATCGTGCCCTGCATCGGGGACGCGAGGGTGTCGCCGGAGACCGCGGAGCCGGTCTTCTTCGCCGCGCGGCGCTTGGGCTTGGCGCCCGCCGCGAGCCCGGTGCGGGCCAGGCTCATGCCCAGCGACGAGGGCAGGGAGACCTCGAGACGCTTGCCGCCGACCTCGACGACGACCGTCTCGCGACCTGCCTCCTCCTCTGCCTCCGCCTCGGCGGGGGTGGCGAAGGGCTTGATCTCGTTGACGAACTCGGTCTCGATCCAGCGGGTGTGGACGCGGAACGGGTCGCTGGTGAACGCCGGGTCGGCGACGACCGCGCGGTGGAACGGGATCGCGGTGGCCATGCCCTCGACGTTGAACTCGGCCAGGGCGCGCGCCGCCCGCTGCAGAGCCTGCTCACGCGTCGCACCGGTCACGATGAGCTTCGCCAGCAGCGAGTCCCAGGCGGGGCCGATGACCGAGCCGGACTCGACGCCCGCGTCCAGGCGGACGCCCGGACCGGCCGGCGGCGCGAACACCGTCACCGTGCCCGGGGCGGGCAGGAAGCCGCGGCCCGGGTCCTCGCCGTTGATCCGGAACTCGAACGAGTGCCCGCGTACCGCCGGGTCGTCGTAACCGAGCTTCTCGCCGTCCGCGATCCGGAACATCTCGCGGACCAGGTCGAGACCGGTGACCTCCTCGGTGACCGGGTGCTCGACCTGGAGACGGGTGTTGACCTCCAGGAACGAGATCGTGCCGTCCATACCGACCAGGAACTCCACGGTTCCCGCACCGACGTACCCGGCCTCCTTCAGGATCGCCTTCGACGCCGTGTACAGCTCCGCGTTCTGCGCCTCGGACAGGAACGGCGCGGGCGCCTCCTCCACCAGCTTCTGGTGGCGGCGCTGCAGCGAGCAGTCACGGGTCGACACGACGACGACATTGCCGTGGCTGTCGGCCAGGCACTGCGTCTCCACGTGTCGCGGCTTGTCGAGGTAGCGCTCCACGAAGCACTCCCCGCGCCCGAACGCCGCGACCGCCTCGCGGACCGCGGACTCGTACAGCTCCGGGATCTCCTCCAGCGTCCGGGCCACCTTCAGCCCACGACCGCCGCCGCCGAACGCCGCCTTGATCGCGATCGGCAGCCCGTGCTGCTCGGCGAACGCCACGACCTCCGCGGAACCCGACACCGGGTCCGGGGTGCCGGCGACCAGCGGCGCACCGGCACGCTGCGCGATGTGCCGGGCCGCGACCTTGTCGCCCAGGTCCCGGATCGCCTGTGGCGGCGGACCGATCCACGTCAGCCCGGCGTCCAGCACGGCCTGGGCGAACTCGGCGTTCTCCGACAGGAAGCCGTAGCCCGGGTGGATCGCGTCCGCCCCCGAGTCCTTGGCAGCCTGCAGCACCTTGGCCATGTCAAGGTAGCTGGCGGCCGGTGTGTCACCGCCCAGAGCGAATGCCTCGTCGGCCGCACGCACATGCAGAGCGTCCCGGTCCGGGTCGGCGTAGACGGCCACGCTCCCGATCCCGGCATCCCGGCACGCCCGAGCAACACGGACAGCAATTTCGCCACGGTTGGCGATGAGCACCTTGCGCACGATGGCTCCCTCCTTGAAACAAGCTGAGTTTAGGGACTACCGACACGGCCTTACGACCCGTCCCCATTGGTGAGCTTGCCCACACGGAGCGTGATTCGAGGCCTGCTCGAAGCGCGAAATCCCTTGTGGCACCACGGTACGCCGGGTTTCATGACCCCACAGTAGCCACGAGGTGTGGTCCGGGTCTCTGTTCACAGGAGTGCTGGCTCCTGGCGTTTCTTTGTTGGGTACCTACTAACGGGCGGGGTTTTCTTTGCGCGACGCACGAGGGGCACGACAACGCGGAGTTCGTGTGTCGAGTGTGATCCGTGTCCGGGTGCGGAAAGCGGGAGGCAGGGCGGTCTGAACTCTTGTCCGAAGGATTGCCCGTTAGTAGGGTCCGCGCTATCGCACGTACTGCAGGTAACAGGGGGTGGGCGCCGTGGTGCGCAGACCGGTGGCTTTCGTTGCCGCGATCGTGCTCTTCGTGGAAGCCGCGGGCATGGTGCTCGTCAACGGCATCCTGGCGACGGTCATCGACAACCAGGAGATGTCACTGGCGGGGCTCGATCCCGCCGCCATGTCCGCCGGGGCGTGGGCGATGGGCGGCGTGGCCGGCCTCTATCTGCTGCTGTGCGGTCTCGTCCTGCTGGTGACCGGCATCCGTGACCGCGCCCCCGGCAGGGTCGGCCGGTTCGCCCTGATCAGCTGCGCCGTGGTGCACGGGGTGCTGGGCGCGCTGACCGTGGGGCTGGTCGGCTGGGCCGCGTTCGCCTTCATGATGGCCGTGCTCGGACTGATCGTGCTGACTCTGGTCGCGCACGGGACCGGGCGCGAGAAGCGCGACGGCGAGGCGGACGGGAACGGCGGCGCCGAAGAGGGTGCTCCGGCGCCCGCGTGACCCGCCCGCGCGTCAGCCGTGCGTGTCAGACCCACAAGTCGGTGACGGAGAAACCCAGTTCGCCCAGGAGTCGGCGCAGCAATGGCAGTGAGAGCCCGATGACATTGCCGTGGTCGCCCTCGATGGAGTCGATGAACGGTGCCGAGCGCCCGTCCAGCGTGAAGGCGCCCGCGACATGGAGCGGCTCGCCCGAGGCGACGTAGGCGGCGATCTCGGCATCCGTGGGCTCACCGAACCGGACGACGGTGGATGCCGTCGCGGACGCCGTACGCCCGGTCGCCGTGTCGATCACGCTGTGGCCGGTCTGCAGGATCCCCGCCCGGCCGCGCATGGACTTCCAGCGGGCGGTGGCGTCCTCGCTCTCCGCCGGCTTCCCGAGCGCCTCGCCGTCGAGTTCGAGGACCGAGTCGCACCCGATGACCAGGGCCCCCGCGGCCTCCGGACGGCCGGCCACGGCGGCGGCCTTCGCCTCGGCGAGGACGAGCGCGAGCTCGCCCGGCGTCGGGGCTGTCAACGCGTCCTCGTCCACGCCACTGACGATCACCTCGGGTGCGAAGCCGGCCTGGCGCAGCAGGCCGAGACGGGCGGGGGAGGCGGAGGCGAGCACGAGACGGCGCTGATCAGTCATACCGGCCATCGTAGAAGGGCCCGGCGCGCCGCAGTACCGCGCATCCACGACCTCGGCGCACGCCGCAGTACCGCGCATCCACGACCTCGGCGCACGCCGCAGTACCGCGCATCCACGACCTCGGCGCACGCCGCGGCACCGAGTGTTCACGACCCCGGCGCGCGCCGGGGCACCGGGCGCCCACGGCGTCAGCGGGTGCCCAGCGCCAGCATGATGACGACCATGGCGAGCGCAAGCACCAGCCACACACGCCGCATCATGTCCTGGGCGTCGCGCAGCTCTTTCGGGGGCCTGTTCTCGGGGTCGGACCACAGCATGATCCCGATCCTGCTGCGGCCGCCCCCGCGGCGCCTGAGTACGGGTACTCAGACCGGGTGCGTACGCACCGGATCGTTCCGCGGCCGCACGGCGGAGGCCCGGAACCCGCCGTGACGGGTTCCGGGCCTGTGAGGACACCGTGCGGCCGGACGGTTACCCCGGCCAGTACGTCCGCGCCCAGGCCTGCGGGCCAGGCCGATGGCGCTCCCGGCGGGCGATGCGGCCCGGGTCGGACCACCGCTCGGGCAGCGCGGGCGCGCCGGACGACACAGCCGCCGTCGCCGCGGCGCGCGCTTGGACCACTGCCAGTGCGGCGGCCAACTCCTCCGGGGTCGGGTTGCCCCGTACGACCTTGATCATGGTCAGGACCCTTTCTAGAGGGGGATGTTGCCGTGCTTCTTCGGGGGCAGCGACTCCCGCTTCGTACGCAGCTGACGCAGCCCCTTCACGACGTGCGCCCGGGTGTCGGACGGCATGATCACCGCGTCCACGTAGCCGCGTTCGGCCGCCACGTACGGGTTGAGCAGCGTGTCCTCGTACTCCTGGATCAGCCGCGCCCGAGTCGGCTCCTGGTCCTCCGCCTCCGCGATGGTGCGGCGGTGCAGGATGTTGACGGCGCCCTGCGCCCCCATCACCGCGATCTGCGCGGTCGGCCAGGCGAGGTTGATGTCGGCGCCCAGGTGCTTGGAGCCCATGACGTCGTACGCGCCGCCGAACGCCTTGCGGGTGATCACCGTGATCAGCGGGACGGTCGCCTCCGCGTACGCGTAGATCAGCTTGGCGCCGCGCCGGATGATGCCGCCGTACTCCTGGTCGACGCCGGGCAGGAAGCCGGGGACGTCGACGAAGGTCAGCACGGGCACGTTGAACGCGTCGCAGGTGCGGACGAAGCGTGCGGCCTTCTCGCTCGCGTTGATGTCCAGACAACCCGCGAACTGCATCGGCTGGTTGGCGACGATGCCGACGGGGTAGCCCTCCACACGCCCGAAGCCGGTGATGATGTTCGGCGCGAACAGGGCCTGCGTCTCAAGGAACTCGCCGTCGTCCAGCACATGCTCGATGGCGGTGTGCATGTCGTACGGCTGGTTCGCCGAGTCCGGGATGACGGTGTCGAGCTCACGGTCCTCGTCGGTCACCGTGAGATCCGCCTCCTCCGGGAAGGCGGGTGCCTCGGAGAGGTTGTTCGACGGGAGGTAGGACAGCAGCGACTTGACGTACTCGATGGCGTCCTTCTCGTCACCCGCCATGTGATGCGCCACACCCGAGGTGGTGTTGTGCGTACGGGCGCCGCCCAGCTCCTCGAAGCCGACGTCCTCACCGGTCACCGTCTTGATGACGTCGGGACCCGTGATGAACATGTGCGAGGTCTGGTCCACCATCACCGTGAAGTCGGTGATCGCGGGGGAGTAGACCGCGCCGCCCGCGCACGGGCCGACGACCAGCGAGATCTGCGGGATCACCCCGGAGGCATGGGTGTTGCGGCGGAAGATCTCCCCGTACATCCCGAGGGCCATGACGCCCTCCTGGATACGGGCGCCTCCGGAGTCGTTGATGCCGATGACCGGGCAGCCGGTCTTCAGCGCGAAGTCCATCACCTTCATGATCTTCTGGCCGAAGACCTCGCCCAGGGAGCCGCCCAGGACCGTGAAGTCCTGGGAGAACACTGCCACCGGGCGGCCGTCGACCGTGCCGTAGCCGGTGACCACACCGTCGCCGTAGGGGCGGTTCTTCTCCATCCCGAAGTCGGTGGAGCGGTGACGGGCGAATTCGTCGAGCTCCACGAAGGAGCCCTCGTCGAGCAGGAGAGCGACCCGCTCGCGGGCGGTCAACTTGCCCTTGGCGTGTTGCTTTTCGACCGCACGTGCGGAACCGGCATGGGTCGCCTCGTCGATACGGCGCTGCAGGTCCGCGATCTTGCCCGCGGTGGTGTGGATGTCGATCTCTTCCGGCTCGGACATCGGGTGGCGGCTCCCTGCCTGGTCACGGGGACGACTGACTGGTGGGTTCTACGGCTGCGTGCGCGCGGCCGGGTGCGCGAGGACGGCCGCGCGGGCAGCTGCCGAAGGTGCTGAATGGCTACTGATCCGTAGCGTATCGGCGCGGATACCGTTCGGCAGTGCGTCGTTTGCCACACCTAGGGTGGCTTGCATGACACCTCCGGATGCGTCACAGAACCGCTGGTCGGACCTGGACCGGCCACCCCTGAATGTCGCCGCGCTGCGCCGCGGACTGCTGCGGCCGGGCGGACTGTGGACCTCGCTCGACGTCGTGAACACGATCGGTTCCACCAACTCCGACCTCGCGGGACGGGCTGCGGAACTCAGCGAGGGCACGGTCCTGATCGCCGAGGAACAGACCGCGGGCCGAGGCCGCCTCGACCGGACCTGGACGGCGCCCGCCCGCTCCGGCCTGTTCTTCTCCGTCTACCTGACCCCCGGCGAGGGCGTACCGGTCCATCGCTGGGGCTGGCTGCCGCTGCTCGCGGGTGTCGCGGCGGCGACCGGTCTGGCAAAGGCGGCGGGCGTCGACATGGCGCTGAAATGGCCGAATGACCTGTTGGTCACGGTGGCGGGCGAGGAGCGGAAGACGGGCGGCATCCTGGCCGAGCGCGCCGCGAACGGCGTCGTCGTCGGTATCGGTATCAACGTCTCCCTGCACGCGGACGAACTCCCCGTCCCCGCGGCGGCCTCCCTCGCCCTGGCCGGAGCGGTCTCCACCGACCGGGAGACGCTGCTGCGGGGCGTGCTGCGCTCGCTGGAGCACTGGTACGGGGAATGGCGCGCGGCCGACGGCGACGCGGCGGAGAGCGGCCTCCAGGCGGCGTACGCGGCGGGCTGCGCGACGCTGGGGCGGACGGTGCGCGCCCAGCTCCCCGGCGACCGCTCTCTCACCGGTGAGGCGGTGGCGATCGACGGTGACGGCCGCCTGATCCTGTCCACCGAGGAGGGCCTCCAGGAGCCGGTGTCGGCGGGCGACATCGTCCATCTGAGGAGCGTGGAGGGCGGCGGTCTTGCCTAGTGCCTTAGACCGACCGGCACATGGGGGGGGCGGGACGGCCCAGGGCCCGGCGACCCCGCCAGTACCGGGGGCGGCGGGGCCCGGGCCGTCCACAGCCACCCACGCCCCCGGCCCGGGCCCGCCCCGTACCCGGGCGTCCGGTCCGGCGGTCGTCCCCGTGGAAGCCACGCACCGGGGAGCAGCCACCCATGCCGCCGGCCCGGGCCCGCCCCGTACCCGGGCGTCCGGTCCGGCGGTCGTCCCCGTGGAAACCGCGCACCGGGGAGCAGCCACCCATGCCGCCGGCCCGGGCCCGCCCCGTACCCGGGCGTCCGGTCCGGCGGTCGTCCCCGTGGAAGCCACGCACCGGGGAGCAGCCACCCACGCCCCCGGCCCGGGCCCGCCCCGTACCCGGGCGTCCGGTCCGGCGGTCGTCCCCGTGGAAGCCACGCACCGGGGAGCAGCCACCCACGCCCCCGGCCCGGGCCCGCCCCGTACCCGGGCGCCCTCATTTAGTGAGGTAGCGCACACCTGCCGTATCGTTGAGGCGATCCACCGACAGATCGGCAGGGCAGTGCGCAGGGAACGGGCAGGAGGCGGCTGGTGACCGTCGACGACACGAGCTCCGGCGCGGGCGCGGAGCCCCCATCCGAACCCTCGGTCCACGCGACGCCGCATCACGAAGTCGACCACACGGCGGAACCGACCGACGATCCCCTCGCGATCCGGCTGGAACAGCTGATCCTGGGGGCCGACCGCCGCTACACCCCGTTCCAGGCGGCCCGTACCGCCGGTGTCTCGATGGACCTGGCGTCGCGGTTCTGGCGGGCCATGGGGTTCGCCGACATCGGGCAGGCGAAGGCGCTCACCGAGGCGGACGTGCTGGCGCTGCGGCGGCTCGCCGGACTCGTGGAGGCGGGACTGCTCAGCGAGCCCATGGCGGTGCAGGTCGCCCGGTCCACCGGACAGACCACCGCCCGGCTGGCGGAATGGCAGATCGATTCCTTCCTGGAGGGGCTGACCGAGCCGCCCGAGCCCGGCATGACCCGCACCGAGGTCACGTATCCCCTGGTGGAGCTGCTCCTGCCGGAGCTGGAGGAGTTCCTCATCTATGTCTGGCGGCGCCAGCTCGCCGCCGCGACCGGCCGGGTGGTGCAGGCGGCCGACGACGACGAGATGGTGGACCGCAGGCTTGCCGTCGGCTTCGCGGACCTGGTGGGCTTCACCCGGCTGACCCGGCGGCTGGAGGAGGAGGAGCTCGGGGAGCTCGTCGAGTCGTTCGAGACAACCTGCGCCGACCTGGTCGCCGCGCACGGCGGCCGACTCATCAAGACCCTCGGTGACGAGGTCCTCTTCGCCGCCGACGACGCGGGCACGGCGGCCGAGATCGCGCTGCGCCTGATAGAAGCGATGGCCGAGGACGAGACGATGCCCGCGCTCCGCGTCGGCATCGCGTTCGGCACCGTCACGACCCGGATGGGCGATGTCTTCGGCACGACGGTGAACCTCGCCAGCCGGCTCACCTCGATAGCGCCCAAGGATGCCGTGCTGGTGGACGGCGCGTTCGCGGAGGAGCTGACGCGTACGGGCGACGCCCCGGCCTCCGAGGCGCAGGCGGCGGAGGAGGCCGCGGCGGCCGAGAAGGAGCGCGAGAACGGCATGGAGCCGTCGGCCGTGCCGAAGTACCGGTACGGGCTGCAGCCGATGTGGCAGCGGCCGGTGCGCGGGCTCGGCGTGGTGGAGCCGTGGCTCCTGGCCCGGCGCGGTACGTCCTGACCGCGCTCGCGGACACGCGTCGCGACGCCCGGCACGCGCGCTCGCGGCGTTGGCCAAAAGCCCAGGTAGCTCCGCTACCAGGGCTTCCGGCCGCCTTGCGATCACACGCACCGGCCGCCGCTCCTTGACAGGCAAACCTTGCCGGCCGCGGCACTAGGATCCCTCCGATAACGCTCGTTAACCGGAGGGGTGCAGTCATGACCGTCACGTCCGAGCAGCGGTTCGGGGAGTTCGTCGTGGTACGGGTCCACGAGGGCCAGGACCATGTCGCCGAACTGGTTCTGGACCGGCCCAAGGCCATGAACGCCGTGTCCACGGACATGGCCCGCTCGATCGGTGCCGCCTGTGCGGCGCTCGCCGCCGACCCCGCCGTGCGGGTCACCGTTCTCACCTCCAGCCACGAGCGCGCCTTCTGTGTGGGTGCGGACCTCAAGGAGCGGAACTCCTTCACCGACGCCGAGCTCGTCCGGCAGCGGCCCACCGCCCGCGCCGCCTACACCGGCGTCCTCGACCTGCCGATGCCGACGGTCGCCGCCGTGCACGGGTTCGCCCTCGGCGGCGGATTCGAGCTGGCTCTCTCCTGCGATCTGATCGTCGCCGATCGGACCGCCGTGGTGGGGCTGCCCGAGGTGTCGGTCGGCGTCATCCCGGGGGGCGGCGGCACCCAGCTGCTGCCGCGCCGGATCGGGGCGGCGCGCGCCGCCGAGCTGGTCTTCACCGCCCGGCGGGTGGAGGCCGCGGAGGCAAGGGAGTTGGGCCTCGTCGACGAGCTGGTGGAGGCCGGGGAGGACCGGACGCAGGCGCTCGCGCTCGCCGGGCGGATCGCGGCCAACTCGCCGGTGGGTCTGCGCGCTGCGAAGCGGGCGCTGCGGCTCGGACACGGGCTCGATCTGCGGGCCGGACTGGAAGTGGAGGACGCGGCCTGGCGCTCGGTGGCCTTCTCCGGGGACCGGGCCGAGGGCGTGGCCGCGTTCAACGAGAAGCGGAAGCCGAACTGGCCGGGCGAGTAACGGTACGTCGTGGCTCCGACGCGCAGAGCAGGAGATTCGCGGCTTCAAATTGATCAAATCACCACAGATCTACATACGATGTAACGATGGGTGGTGAAGATGTGCGGCTGCGGGCCGTCGTATCGCTTGCGCAGTCGATGGCTGCGGCGCAGGCCCCGCGCGAGTCCTGGCGGGCGGCCGCGCTGGGGTCGTGCGAGGCGTTGGGCGGCAGTTTCGCCGCGCTCTCCGTGTGGGAGCGCGGACCGGGACAGCTCCGGGTGCTGGTGAACGCGGGTGAACGGGCCGAAGGGGAGGAGGAGTTCCCCGACGAGGAAACGTACCCGGTGCACGAGTTCCCGGAGATCACCGAGTTCCTGCACGAGCGGTGGGCGGGGGGCGGTGAACCGGACGCCTGGGTGGAGACGGCCGACGGGCCGGTCGGCGAGGACGGTGTCGCGTCCGACGTGGAATCGGCGGGTGCGGGCGGGCCCGGGAGCGGTTACCGCCATGAGCGCGTGGCGGCTCTGCGGCGCCGCGGGCGCGGCTGCTGTGTGGTCGCGCCGATCGTGCTGCACGGGCGGGCCTGGGGTGAGCTCTATGTGGCGCGACCGGTGGGGGCGCCGGCGTTCGGGCGGGCGGACGCGGACTTCGCGACCGTGTTGGCGGCCGTCGTCGCCGCCGGGATCTCCCAGACGGAGCGCCTCGAAGAGGTCCGCAGGCTCGCCTTCACCGACCCGCTGACGGGGCTGGCCAACCGTCGCCTCGTCGATGCGCGGCTCGACGAGGCGGTGGAACGGCACCATGCCGACGGCTCGGTGGTCAGCTTGGTCGTCTGCGACCTGAACGGCCTGAAAGAGGTCAACGACACGCTCGGCCACGCGGTCGGCGACCGACTGCTGGAACGTTTCGGCTCGGTGCTGTCACGGTGTGGCGCGATGCTGCCGGGAGCGCTCGCGGCCCGGCTCGGCGGTGACGAGTTCTGTCTGCTCGCCGTGGGCCCCGAGGCGGACGAGGTGATCCGGGTGGCCACCGAACTCTGCGATCGGGCATCGGAGTTGGAGCACGGCGACGGGGTCGCCTGCGGGATCGCGTCGACCGGCGACCCGATCGGTCCGGTGGTCTCGGCCCGGCGGCTCTTCCGGCTGGCGGACGCCGCCCAGTACCGGGCGAAGGCGGCCCGCTCGACGAAGCCGGTGGTGGCGGGGCGGGACGGCGAGGTCATCCGGCTGGCCGACTCGCCGCCGAAGTCCGCTCATGACCGCCGTCGGCTGCGCGGCAGCCGCCCGTAGCGCTCGCACGGAACCGCGATCGCGATCGGTAAGGGGCCGGCCGCACGACGACTAGTGACATGGTGAGATTCAGTCCGTACGCTTCTGAATATGGATATGCACACAGTCGTGGTGGGGACGTCCGGTACCACCGCAGAGGACGTCATCGCCGTGGCTCGCGCGGGAGCCCGCGTCGAGCTCTCCGCAGCCGCAGTCAGCGCACTCGCCGCCGCCCGCGAGATCGTGGACGCGCTGGCCGCCAAGCCCGAGCCGGTCTACGGCGTCTCCACCGGCTTCGGCGCGCTCGCCAGCCGGCACATCAGCCCCGACCTGCGGGCCCAGCTCCAGCGCAACATCGTCCGCTCGCACGCGGCCGGGATGGGCCCGCGCGTCGAGCGCGAGGTCGTGCGCGCGCTGATGTTCCTTCGCCTGAAGACGGTCTGCTCCGGCCACACCGGCGTACGCCCCGAGGTTGCCCAGACCATGGCCGACGTACTGAACGCGGGCATCACCCCCGTCGTGCACGAGTACGGCTCGCTCGGCTGCTCCGGCGACCTGGCCCCCCTCTCGCACTGCGCCCTGACGCTGATGGGCGAGGGCGACGCCGAGGGCCCCGACGGTGTCGTACGCCCGGCCGGTGAGCTCCTCGCCGCGCATGGCATTGCCGCTGTCGAACTGCGCGAGAAGGAGGGCCTTGCCCTCCTCAACGGCACCGACGGCATGCTCGGCATGCTCGTGATGGCCCTCGCCGACCTGAAGAACCTCTACACCTCCGCCGACATCACTGCCGCGCTCAGCCTGGAGGCACTGCTCGGCACGGAGAAGGTCCTCGCCCCGGAGCTGCACGCCATCCGCCCGCACCCGGGCCAGGGCGTCAGCGCCGACAACATGCTGCGGGTGCTGTCCGGGTCCGGCCTCACCGGTCATCACCAGGACGACGCGCCGCGCGTCCAGGACGCCTACTCGGTGCGGTGCGCGCCCCAGGTCAACGGCGCCGGGCGGGACACCCTCGCGTACGCCGGGATCGTCGCCGACCGCGAGCTGGCCTCCGCCGTCGACAACCCGGTCGTCCTGCCGGACGGCCGCGTCGAGTCCAACGGCAACTTCCATGGCGCCCCGGTGGCTTACGTACTCGACTTCCTGGCGATCGTCGCCGCCGACCTCGGCTCGATCACCGAGCGCCGCACGGACCGGCTGCTGGACAAGAACCGTTCGCACGGGCTGCCGCCGTTCCTCGCCGACGACGCCGGTGTCGACTCGGGTCTGATGATCGCCCAGTACACGCAGGCCGCCCTGGTCAGCGAGATGAAGCGGCTCGCGGTCCCGGCGTCGGCGGACTCGATCCCGTCCTCCGCGATGCAGGAGGACCATGTCTCCATGGGCTGGTCGGCGGCGCGCAAGCTCCGTACCGCGGTGGAGAACCTCGGCCGGATCATCGCCGTCGAGCTGTACGCGGCGACCCGCGCCATCGAACTGCGCGCCGACCAGGGGCTCGCCCCGGCGCCCGCGTCCCTCGCCGCGATCGAGGCGCTGCGGGCGGCCGGCGTCGAGGGGCCCGGCCCGGACCGGTTCCTGTCGCCGGATCTGGCTGCCGCGGACGCGTTCGTGCGGAGCGGGAAGCTGGTGGCTGCGGTGGAGCCGGTCACCGGGGCACTGGCGTAGGGCACGTCCGCAAAGTCCCGTCCGGCCCGCAGAGTTGCCGGGATGCCCAAGTGGCTTCGCTGCTCGGGAATCCCGGCGCCCTGCTTCGGCCGGACGGCGATGTCTTGCGGACACCCCCCTGGGGGCATCAGGCGGTTCCGCGGACGGACCTGTCCCTCAAGCCCGTCCGGTGATCGAAACACGCCTGAGAGGCCGCCCCACCTATGTGCGCGGCCTCTCAGGCGCCCGCGCGGCGCCCCGAGTGCGCGACGAACGCTGCGCCGATGGCCAGGAACCCTGTGCCACCGATCAGATACGGAGTGGTGTCGACCCCGGCTCCGGTCTCGGCGAGCGCCGGCCCGGACACCTCGTCCCCGGCGTTCGTGACCACCGGTCTGCTCGGCGTACCGGCCGCACCGTCGGCATTGTTCGTCGCGTTGGCCGACGGGACGAACCACAGGGCGCACAGCAGCGTGGCCGCCGCGGTGGCGGTCAGGAGCGGACGGCGGGCTATGGCCACGGAATCGATCCCCCTTGTGACAGCAGTGAGTTAGACCGACCGGCAGCGGTCGGTCCTAGCCGGGTGCGCCGATGCTAATGAAAGCAGCGGGTCGCGGGAAAGCCGGGGGAGCCCTTGGCCCTACGCTCCGGCGTATGAGCACTTCAGAGACATCACGGTTTGTTCGCCTTCGCGTGGAGATGGTGTTGGAGATCACAGACGCGGACGCCCTCAGCGGTACGGCACTGGAGAGCATCGCCGCCGAGTACGGCGAGCCCGGCGGCGAGTTGGCCGAGGAGCGCATGCATGCCGAGTCCGCGGTACGGGATGACGGTGCGGAGGCCCTCGCCTCCCTCGTCGACCCGTTCGATCTGGTCGGCGAGGTGCCGGGGGTCGAGCTGGCCCAGGCCTCCTGGACCAGCGAGATCATCGACTACGACCCCGAGGAACCGGACGCCTGGGACCTCGACGACGAGGACGAGGACGACGAGGACGACGACGACGTCCCGCACAATGGGGAGGAAGACGACGACGGGGAACAGCGGTCCAGCCGGTGAACACACCGGCCCCGGCCCGTTTCCGTTGGACAGGGGCCACCAGGTGTTCGGCCCCTGGAACCACAGCCGCCACGGCTGCGTCGATGAGTGGTGTTCCCCACATCTTTGACGGATGCGGAACGGAGGGCCCCTCCCGGGTGTTCCTGGAACATTGACGGGGTACCGCCGGCCGGCGGCTCTGTGCGGGGTTATGGGGGATACGGCAACGATGGAGAAGCGTGTGATGACGGACAGCAAACGACGCAGGGGCCTGATGGCCGCGTCCGCACTGCTCGGCGGCGTTCTGGTGCTGACTGCCTGCAGCGACGGCGGGGACAAGGCCAGCGCCGAGAGCTCGAAGACGTCGCAGGCGGCAGCGGCCGACAAGGCGGCAGCCCAGGACGCTTCTGAGGCGCAGATAGCGATCTCGCCGAAGAACGGCGCGACCAACGCCAGCATCAACAACGACGCCAAGGTCACCGTCACCAAGGGCAAGCTGACCGAGGTCACCATGACCACGGCGGCCGGCGCGAGCGTCCAGGGCACCCTGGCGGCCGACGGCACGAGCTGGCAGCCGAGCGGGCAGCTGGAGCGCTCGACCACCTACAAGATCAACGCGACGGCCAAGGACTCGAAGGGCCGCGAGGCTCACGAGAACTCCTCGTTCACCACCGTGTCGCCCGCCAACAGCTTCATCGGGAACTTCACCCCCGAGGACGGCTCCACGGTCGGCGTCGGCATGCCGGTCTCGATCAACTTCAACAAGCCGATCACGAACCAGAAGGCCGTCCAGGCCGGGATCACCGTGACGTCCAGCAGCGGCCAGCAGGTCGTCGGCCACTGGTTCAACTCACAGCGTCTGGACCTGCGCCCCGAGCAGTACTGGACGGGCGGCTCCACCGTCACGCTGAAGCTGGCGCTGGACGGCGTCGAGGGCTCGAACGGCGTCTTCGGTGTGCAGCAGAAGACGGTCACCTTCAAGGTCGGCCGCAACCAGGTCTCGACGGTCGACGCCAGCACGAAGACGATGACCGTCACCCAGAACGGCAAGACGATCAAGACCATCCCGATCTCGGCCGGTTCCCCGGCCAACCCGACGTACAACGGTCAGATGGTGATCTCCGAGAAGTTCAAGGAGACCCGGATGAACGGTGCGACGGTCGGCTTCACCGATGCCGACGGCAAGGGCGAGTACGACATCAAGGACGTGCCGCACGCCATGCGGCTGTCCTCGTCGGGCACCTTCATCCACGGCAACTACTGGGGCGCGCGGTCGGTCTTCGGCAGCGCCAACACCAGCCACGGCTGCGTCGGCCTCGCCGACGTCAAGGGTGCGGGCGACGCCAACCAGCCCGCCGCGTGGTTCTACAACAACTCGATGGTCGGCGACGTGGTCATCGTCAAGAACTCCCCGGACAAGACCATCACCCCCGACAACGGCCTCAACGGCTGGAACATGAGCTGGGCCGACTGGCAGGCAGGCTCCGCAGCCTGACCCCGGAGGGCGTCCCCGGACGCCCTCCGTATCCCACGCTCGACCGCGTACCCGCGTAACCCCGACGCCCCGTACGTACGCATGGCGGCGGCACCCCGGATCCCCTCGGACCCCCGGTGCCGCCGCCTTCGTCGTCCGGAAGCGTTCTCATCCGGATCTCATTGCGGCCTTAACTCGCCATCACAACCGATCCATAACGTCGCGTCATGTTCTTCACCTACCTCCGGCGCGAGCTGCGCCGCCGCAGAAAGGCGGCGCTGGTCGTCGCCTCGGGGCTCGCCCTGGGTATTGCGCTGGTCATCATCGTCAGCTCGGTCTCCTCCGGCATGAGCAAGGCCCAGGACGAGGTCCTGGAATCGCTGTACGGCCTCGGTACGGACATGACGGTCACCAAGGCCGCCGCCGCTCCGGGCTCCAGCGGTCAGCGCCCCAGGTTCGAGTTCGACGCCAAGGGCGATGACTCGAAGCAGAGTTCGGACCGGGTCATGGTCCAGGGCTTCCAGACGCTGTCCTCCACCACCGTCGACGAGGTCGGCAAGCAGAACGGTGTCGCGGACGCCGCCGGCGGGCTGAGCCTGAACGTCCTGAAAGTGGACGGCCGGTTCAAGCCGGGCGAGTTCAAGCAGAACGGGAACGCGGGCGCCACCGGCCGGAGCGGTCCCGGCGGTGACGGCGGCGCGACGCAGCCGCAGGGTGAGGTCCAGGGCGGCGGCGCCTCCTTCGACGTCAACTCGTACACCGTGTGCGGAACCGACGTCACCGAGCAGGACCTCGGCCCGCTGACCTCGTCGAAGATCACCAAGGGCCGTACGTTCAAGGCCACCGAGGCCGACGCCGAGGTCGCGGTCGTCGACGCCTCGTACGCCAAGCAGAAGAAGCTCGCGGTCGGCAAGACCGTGACCATCTCCGGGACCACGTACAAGATCGTCGGTGTCTCGACGGCGGACAGCGGCGACGCGGCCGCCAACGTCTACATCCCGCTGAAGCAGGCGCAGACCCTCGCCGAGGCCAAGAACAAGGTCACCACGGTCTACGTCAAGGCCGCCGACTCGCAGCAGATCGACAGCGTCAAGTCCGCCATCCAGAAGAACATCCCGGGCACGACCGTCACCACCTCCGCGGACCTCGCCGACACCGTCTCCGGCTCCCTGTCCACCGCCTCCGACCTGGCCACCAGCGTCGGCACGTGGCTGTCGATCGCAGTCCTCGTGGCCGCCTTCCTGGTCGCCGGACTGCTCACCTCTTCCGCGGTCAGCCGCCGGGTGCGGGAGTTCGGCACGCTGAAGGCGCTCGGCTGGAAGAGCGGCCGGGTCACCCGCCAGGTTGTCGGCGAGGCCCTCGTCAACGGTCTGATGGGCGGTGTCCTCGGCATCGCGGTCGGTCTGGCCGGCGCGTACGTCGTGACGGCCATCAGCCCCACCCTCACCGCGCAGCTCGGTGGCTCGGGCGGCGGTGGCGGCATGGCCGGCGGCCCCGGCGGCATGGGCGGCCCCGTCGGCCAGGCGGCGTCCAAGTCCCTCGACATCGCGCTGACCGCACCCGTCTCCCTGTCCACCATCCTCATCGCCGTCGCGCTGGCCGTGGCGGGCGGGCTGATCGCCGGCGCGTTCGGCGGCTGGCGGGCCTCCCGGCTGCGCCCCGCGGACGCGCTGCGCCGCGTCGAATAGCCCGCCCGCGAGCCCCACCCCTCTCAGTCCAGCAGGAGTTGACCCATGTACACGCTCAGCGGCGTCACCAAGCGCTATACCCGCGGAAAGTCCACCGTCGATGCGCTCGCCGGCGTCGATCTGACCATCGAGGACGGGGGCCGCCTGGTCATCCAGGGCCCCACCGGCGGCGGCAAATCCACGCTGCTGCAGATGCTCGGCGGTCTGGACCGTCCGACGGCCGGCAGCGTCGAACTCGACGGTGTGGACCTCGCGAAGCTCAGCGAGGCCAAGCTCACCAAGGTGCGCGCGCAGAACATCGGCTTCGTCTTCCAGAGCTTCAACCTCATCCCGACGCTGACCGCGCAGGAGAACGTCGAGACCGCGCTCGTCCCGCTCGGTGGCAGGCCCGCGGAGCGGCGCAGGCGGGCCGCGGAGGCGCTGGACTCCGTCGGACTCGGTGAGCGGCTCGGGCACCTCCCGAGCGAGATGTCCGGCGGGCAGCAGCAGCGTGTGGCGATCGCCCGGGCGCTGGTCAAGCAGCCGAAGGTGCTGCTCGCCGACGAGCCCACCGGCAACCTCGACGAATCGATGCGCGACGAGGTCATGGAGGTGCTGGAGACGATGTGGAAGGAGCACGGGCTGACCTTCGTCATGGTCACCCACGACAGCGCGATCGCCCGCAGGGCGCCGCGGCTGGCGACCATCCGCAAGGGCCGTGTCACGATCACGGAGAACGCGGCGGCCTGACGCGCGGGCGCCACGATGTGGCGTACGGACGCGGACGTGTGACGTACGGACACACCGGCCGGGCACACCGGCCTTCCGGGCAGGGGTGACGGCGCCGACACCATCGCTCCTGCCCGGCGTTGACGGTTCCGTAGGCGGCCGGCCCGGTACGCGGCGAGGTCGCTGCGGCGGACCTGGCGCGGTCCGGAGAGGCCGGCGGACAGGTCCGCGCGCGGGCGGCCGGGCGGGGTGCTGCCCACAGGGCGCGGCCCCTCGCTCGTACCGGAGAAACCGGAGTGCAACGGGCGCAGCCAGTACCAGAGTTGCAGCGGCGGCCGGGCCGGCCGTGGAGCGATCGGTCTAATCTCGCATCATGACCGCTGCCATCACCGCCATGATCACCGCAGTCGTCGGTGTGCTCGGCACCCTGTTCGCGCCGATGCTCGCGCAGCGGATGACCGCGCGGGAGCGCCGGGAGGAGGCCGAACTGGCCGACACACGACGGAGGTTCGAGGAGCGGCGCGCCCAGTACACGGCCATGAACCGGGCCTCCCGGCAGTTCCACACACTCCTCAAGGACGCCCTGCACCGGATCAGGGACGGCGTCTATGCGGAGCAGGAGCGCACCCAGCTCGAAGAGGCCCGCCTCGACCACCGCGACCGCTACGCCGAGGCGCAGATGATCGTCCCGGAGCGGATCCTGCAGGCCTCCCGCGACCTCAACCAGGTGCTCGCGAACGCCGACGGGGCCGTCAAACGCCTGGACCGCGGTCTCGCCCGCGACGGCGAGACCGTGGCCCGGATCCTGGAGAACCTGCGGGCGGCGAGTCCGTTCCTCGACACGATGCGGGAGCTGATGCGGGAGGACCTGGGCATCACCGACTGAGCCCTCCCCCTACCCCGGAGGTAATCGACGCTCCGTACTCGCCTGGGCAGCATGGTGCACACCGGCTGACGGAGACACGGCAGCACGCAGATCTCGGAGGGCGAGACCATGACCGCATTCGCCATAGCCCACCTGCACCCGACCGCCGACCCCTGCGAGGAGGTCCTCACCTACATCGAGCGCATCCAGTCGACCATGGATCCCTTCGGCGGCCGCTTCCTCGTCCATGGCGCGCAGGTCGAGGTCATCGAGGGCGAGTGGCCGGGTGCGCTCGTCATCATCGGGTTCCCGAGCATGGTGGCTGCCCGCGGCTGGTACGAGTCGGACGCCTACCGGGAGCTGCTGCCGCTGCGGACCCGGAACATGGCGGGCGATGCGGTGCTCGTCGAAGGCGTCGGACCGGAGTACGACGCGTCGGCGACCGCGGCCGCGATGCGGGCAGCGGCAGCGGCCGCAGATGCCTGACGGGCAACGGCCCGGAACGCGTACGGTGACCCGTGGCCGGTCCGACGGCTCTGAGCGAGGTGTAGCTGAGTACACCCCCGTTCCGGGGGAGGGGTCCCTCCCTGCGGCGCGCCCCGCTCCGGAGAATGGATCACGTCGGATCAACCACGGAGGGAACCCCCATGAAGCCGCTGCTCTGGCTCGTGCTCTGTCTCGCAGTCGTCGCCAATGTCGGCCTCAACCTGATGGAGGACACCGGCCTGCACATCGCCCTGAGCGTCGCCTCCGGCGTGGTCGTCCTCGCGTCCGGCGTGGGGCTGTGGATGCTGCGGGACAGGCGCGAGGAGGCCTGATCCCTCCGGCCCGACCGGCCCCATCCGGTGCGGATTGAGCCACACGCCCGGTGCCGGAAGGCTCGGGAAAGGCTCAGTATGTGGATGCGGCCGAGGATCTTGCGGCTTCCCTGGGACAATCGATACGTCACAGCGGTCCCGTACGTCGCATCGGTGAGTGCGCTTCTCACGATGTCTGGGTGACGTCCTCAATGGGGAGGGGGACCGGCGGTGCCCCTGGGGACGGGGGCGCCTTCGCGCACGTTGCCGACCCATGGAAGGTCTTGATCAGATGCCGGCCATCCCTGTTTCCTCGGAGCCGCACGCGGCCGAGATCCGTGTCATCGAGCCGCTGTACGCGGAGATCCTGCGGCGCAATCGGGGCGAGAGCGAGTTCCATCAGGCGGTACGGGAAGTCCTCGAGACGCTCGGCCCGGTCCTGGCGCAGCGACCGGAGTTCGTGGACGCCCGGATCATCGAGCGCATCTGTGAACCGGAGCGTCAGCTCATCTTCCGCGTGCCGTGGTCGGACGACTCCGGCCACATCCATGTGAACCGCGGCTTCCGGGTCGAGTTCTCCAGCGCCCTGGGACCGTACAAGGGCGGGCTGCGCTTCCACCCCTCGGTCGACCTCGGCATCGTGAAGTTCCTCGGATTCGAGCAGATCTTCAAGAATGCCCTCACCGGGATGCCGATCGGCGGTGGCAAGGGCGGCGCCGACTTCGACCCGAAGGGCCGCTCCGACGCCGAGGTCATGCGCTTCTGCCAGTCGTTCATGACCGAACTCCACCGTCATCTGGGCGAGTACACGGACGTCCCGGCCGGTGACATCGGCGTCGGCGGCCGCGAGATCGGCTACCTGTTCGGCCAGTACAAGCGGATCACCAACCGGTACGAGTCCGGTGTGCTCACCGGAAAGGGCCTGGGCTGGGGCGGTGCCCAGGCGCGCACCGAGGCCACCGGCTACGGCTGTGTGCTCTTCACCGACGAGATGCTCAGGAGTCGGGGCGGATCCCTCGACGGCCGGCGGGTCGTCGTGTCGGGCTCCGGCAATGTCGCGATCTACGCGATCGAGAAGGCCCAGCAGCTCGGCGCGACCGTGGTGACGTGCTCCGACTCCGACGGCTATGTCGTCGATGAGAAGGGCATCGACCTCGCCCTGCTCAAGGAGATCAAGGAGGCCGGTCGCGGCCGGATCTCGGAGTACGCGCAGCGGCGCGGCGCACATGTCCGTTTCGTCGCCGGTACGGGCGTGTGGAACGTCCCCTGCGAGGTGGCCCTGCCGTGTGCCACGCAGAACGAACTCCACGAGGCCGATGCGCTGACGCTCGTACGCAACGGGGTGCAGGCGGTCGCCGAGGGCGCCAACATGCCCACCACCCCGGAGGCCGTGCGGGTCCTCCAGGAAGCGGGCGTCGCCTTCGCCCCCGGCAAGGCCGCCAACGCGGGCGGCGTGGCCACCAGCGCGCTGGAGATGCAGCAGAACGCTTCGCGCGACTCATGGACCTTCGCGCACACCGAGGAGCGGCTCGCGGAGATCATGCGCCACATCCACGACTCCTGCTTCACCACGGCGGACCGCTACGGCAGCCCCGGCAACTACGTGGTCGGCGCGAACATCGCCGGTTTCGAACTGGTCGCGGACGCCATGCTCGCGCAGGGTCTCATCTGATCCCGCGCCGTACGCACCACCGGCCCGGCCGCCTCCGCGGCCGGGCCGGTGGCGTCGGGGCCCTTTCCTTCGGATCGGGCCCCGCGAGTCTCTCCACGATCAGGCCCCGCGAGCCCGGCGTGATCCGAACGCGAGAGGCCCCGAGAGCCCCGTCACCGCGCGGGAAGGCGCCGGAAGAACTCGGCCAGCCCCGTGTTCACGACCACCACGACGCCGGCCACCGCCGCCGCCACCGGATGACCCACGCGGTACACCGCGTACACCCCGCCGCCGAGCACCACCGCCTTCACCAGCAGGACGCCCCACAGCGGGAGCCGGACCCGGGCGCGAGGAGCGGCGAACAGCCCCCACAGCACGATGGCCACCGCCGGTATTCCGAGCCCCAGCAGCCACCGGGCAGCGGCCCCGCCGCCGGCGGTGAAACCCCACCACGACAGGCACGCCAGCGCCGCCAACTCGATGACGAACGCCAGGAGTTCGTTGGCCATGAACCAGGGGCGGCCGCGCATCGCGGCCAGGCTGTCGAGGCCGTCGCTTGTCATCGGGTGGGATTCCTCCTCAGGCAGGTCCGCGAGACGGCGGGCGGCAGGTCAGCCGTCCGCGGGCGCGACACCGATCGGGCACGATACGCCCGTCCCTACGAGGATGTACCCATGTGACCGTGGCGAACTCTACGGGTACGGGTCGAGCAGCGATGTGGACCGAACGCCGGGCCTACCGCAGCGACGCGGACAACCGCCCGGTCCTGGAACGGACGATGGTCTCCATCGACCGACGCTCGGTTCACTTGACCTCGGCCAGCCAGCGCAGTGCGCTGAGGCTCGGCAGGAAGAAGTACTCTCCGCCACGGGTGATGACAAAACGCTCTACGCCGTGCAGGCGGCGCCGGATGGGGTGCTGCGGGATCGTAAAGGCGCCCGTGCCGCAGGAGGATACCCAGCAAGTAGAAGCCGGCGAACAGAACAACGGCGCGGACGGCACGCAGAGTTGGGCTCATCGGGCGGATTCCCCCACGGGAAGGGGACGGGTGGCGGTGCGCGTGGGGAACCGGAGTATGTCGTCCCGTGGGTGGGCACGGCAACGCGGTATACGGGCAGCAGCCCGGGACCGGGGCCGCGCCACCCCCGACAATCGCCCGGAGAACGGGTGCCGGGCCGCTGCCCCGGTGATGTCACCGGTATGCCGTCGGGCGGTCGCCCCCGGCCGACGCATCGACAGCAAGTGCCGAGCGCCGGAGCTCACGATTACCGCGGCAGCGTCGCCGGGCTGCCGCCGTTCGCCTCGTACCCGGCGACCGCCAGCGCCCGGTAGACCGTGTACTCGGCGGCCGGGTCGGGGTTCTGCGTCCACGGCAGCGCGCCCACGTGCCCGTCGATGTGGACGAGCTGGTGCATCGCCTCCGCCCAGCGTTCCATCCGGACGAGGAACAGCACCAGCAGATGACGGACATGGGCGAGCATCGGGTCGTCGGGGCGCGCCGCGTGCACCGCGAACAAAGCGCCCTCGACGGCCTTCGTCACCACGACGCCCCGGTAGAAGCCCTGCACCAGATTG
The DNA here is from genome assembly GCF_040683105.1 of Streptomyces sp. NPDC051020. Classification (NCBI taxonomy): domain Bacteria; kingdom Bacillati; phylum Actinomycetota; class Actinomycetes; order Kitasatosporales; family Streptomycetaceae; genus Streptomyces; species Streptomyces sp. NPDC051020. The sequence goes on from NZ_JBFBCG010000027.1 coordinate 43,717, forward strand.
ACCTCGGGCAGATGCTCGTACACCGCGAACAGCGGCAACGCGGCCAGCAGCGAACCCTGCGGGGCGCGGGCCGCGGCGGACGTCGCGAACCGCTCGGCCTCCTCGCGGGAGCCGTGCCACTTCTCGCACCAGAAGTGCAGCGCGGCGATGTGCGCGCCCATGTGCGCCGGGGCGCGGTCGATGATCTTCGCCCAGAGCTGGTCGAACTGCTCGTGGGAGTAGCCGAGTCCACGCGCGACGGCCAGTTCGACGATGTACGGGACCGGGTCGCCGGGCGCCAGCAGGGCCGCCTCGCCGCAGACCGTACGGGCCTCCTCCAGGATGATCCGGAAGTCGTCCGTCCCCGCGGAGGAGGACCGCCATGCCTGCTGGACCAGGAACTCGGCGTGCACCGCAGCCCCGCCCGCGTCCTTCGGTGACTCGGCGCGCCACGACCGCAGCCACGCACCACCGACCCCGGGCGCCTGCAGCAGCTCCAGCGAGGCGGCACCGGCGAACGCCTGCACGCGCTGCCACCGCACCTCACCCTCCTTCGGCGTCCCCGCCAGCAACTGAGAGGCGGCGCGCCAGTCCTGGGTGCGCTGCACGACATCGAGGACATCGAGGAGGTCCTGGTCGGGTCCCGGCATCCGGATGTCCAGCTGCTCCTGGCGCACGAAGCCGTACGTGTCCGGGTCGGCGGCGTCGGGGGAGCCCGGCGTGACCTGGCGGATACCGGAGCGGCGACGCAGCACGAAGGGGCCGAGGGCCGCGGCGAGCATGCACAGCGCGATCAGGAACCAGAGAATCTCCATGCCCCCATTGTCACCGGACGGCGCAGTGGCCGTGCATCACCCCTGTGACGAACTACGCTCGGGCCCCATGAGCGACCAGCTGAGTTTCGAGACCCTCGCGATCCACGCGGGCAACACCGCCGATCCCCTCACCGGCGCCGTTGTTCCGCCCATCTATCAGGTGTCCACGTACAAGCAGGACGGCGTCGGCGGACTGCGCGGCGGCTACGAGTACAGCCGCAGCGCCAACCCGACGCGCACCGCGCTGGAGGAGAACCTCGCGGCCATCGAGGGCGGCCGCCGCGGTCTCGCCTTCGCGTCCGGGCTCGCGGCGGAGGACTGCCTGCTGCGCACGCTGCTCCACCCCGGCGCCCATGTCGTCATCCCGAACGACGCCTACGGCGGCACCTTCCGGCTCTTCGCCAAGGTCGTCAAGCGGTGGGGTGTCGACTACTCCGTCGCGGACACTTCGGACCCGGCGGCGGTCCGGGCCGAGGTCAACGACCGTACGAAGGTCATCTGGGTCGAGACGCCGTCCAACCCGCTGCTCGGCATCACCGACATCGCCGCGGTCGCGGACGTGGCGCGCACCGCGGGTGCCCGGCTGGTCGTCGACAACACCTTCGCCAGCCCTTATCTGCAGCAGCCGATCGCACTCGGCGCGGACGTCGTCGTGCACTCCCTGACCAAGTACATGGGCGGCCACTCCGACGTCGTCGGCGGTGCGTTGATCACCGCCGATGCGGAGCTCGGCGAGGAACTGGCGTACCACCAGAACGCGATGGGTGCGATCGCCGGACCGTTCGACTCCTGGCTGGTGCTGCGTGGCATCAAGACGCTGCCCGTCCGGATGGACCGGCACAGCGAGAACGCGGCGAAGGTCGCCGAGCTGCTGACCCGGCACCCCAAGGTCACCCAGGTCCTCTACCCGGGGCTGCCGGAGCACCCGGGACACGAGATCGCCGCCAAGCAGATGAAGGCGTTCGGCGGCATGGTGTCCTTCCGGGTCCAGGGCGGTGAGGAGGCGGCGGTCGAGGTCTGCAACCGGGCCAAGCTCTTCACGCTCGGCGAGTCGCTCGGCGGCGTCGAGTCGCTGGTGGAGCACCCGGGCCGGATGACGCACGCCTCCGTGGCCGGTTCGGCCCTGGAGGTACCGGCCGACCTGGTCCGCCTCTCCGTCGGCATCGAGTCCGCGGACGACCTGCTGGCCGACCTGACGCAGGCGCTCGGCTGACGGCCTGCTTTCGGACCGGACCGGGGAGCGGGGTCCGGTGCGTGCAGCTGCATGGCGGAGGGGGAGGCAACGCGGAGGGGGCCCCTCCCATGCCTTTCGGGCTATGGGGGAGTTGCCGACCGACGACAACGCGGCAGATGTGCGTGCCGGGGCTCGCGAGCCCGGCGTGATCCGGGGGAGAGCCCCCGGAAGGATTCCCGCAGCAGAGAACCGGGCGGGCAGGCACTCGTCCCGCCCGTCCGGCGTCCTGGGGGTCAGGCGTCGAGCTTCTCGTCCTCCAGCGACGCCCGGATCTGCTCCCGCAGCTCCGGGCTGTCGGCGTGTTCGTGGACGGAGACCGCGTGTTCCGTCGCGGCCCGCACCACTTCCTCCTCCTCACCGGCGATGGTGAGCGAGCAGTTCGTGACGCTCGGGTGCTTGCGGCAGTCCGCGATCTTCCTGGTCATGACGGCCTCCTCGGCTCGTGCGGCATGCCGTCACATCCAGGATAGAACCGCAGGAATCGAGCCTTCAGGAACCGGGCTTTTCGGGCTTTACGGTCCGTCCAGGGGCGGGGTCGTCTCCGTGGACGGCACCTGCCAGGGCTCGGCGATCACCACCCACACCGTGAACGCGACCACGGCCGCGCACAGCACGAACATCACCAGCGCACGGAGCGCACGGCGCCGCCGCAGCATCCGGCCGCCCCGCTCGGCCGCCCGCTCCGCCAGATCGGCGGGGACCTGCGGATGCGGCACGTCCAGCATCCGCCGGACCTGGTCCTCCTTCTGGTCCTGACGTCTCATGACCCCGCCCCCAGCAGTCGTACGGACAGCCGCCGCGCCGTGGGCCTGCGGGTGCCGCGCATCGTGGCCACCGACCGGTTGCAGAGCGCCCGGATCCGGTCCACCGGAAGCCCCAGCAATGCGGCGGTCTGCTCCTCGGCGACCCCCTCGTACAGCCGCAGCACGAGAACCAGCCGCTCCCGCGGGGTCAGCGGATCCAATAGCCCGCCGCGCGGCCGATGGTGCCGCCACGCCTCACGGGCGAACCGGAGGGCCAGCTCCTGCCGGGTGCGGTCGTATGGATCCTCACCGTGCAGCCCGTCCCAGGCCGCGTACGTGCGGGCCAGGGCGGCGGTCAGCAGCCGCTGCGCCCGTTCGTTCGCGCCGGGCGGCTGCGTGGGCTCGGCGGTGAGCAGGGTGGCGGTATGCAGCAGTCGGCCCGCGGCGCCCGCTACAAAAGTCTCGAACTGCCGGGCGCGCCGCCGTTGAAGTCCCGTCTGCCGCTCTCGCACACCCACATCGCAGCGCCGGGGAGGTCCGCGGGTCAAGAGGTTGTGCAGGCGTATTCCAGCGGTCAGCCCCCCGTGGGCTGCTGCTGCCGCGCAGCCAGCGCCGCGTTGAACCGGATCAGAAGCGTGCAGAACGTCTCGCGCTCCTCCGCCGTCCATTCCCCCGTCACCTGCGACATCAGCTCCCGCCGCGACGCACGCACCTCGTCCAGCCGCGCGTGTCCGCGCGGCGACAGCTGAAGCACGACCGCGCGGCCATCCTCCGGATGCGAGGTCCGCTTGACCAGCCCGGTGTCGACGAGCGGCGCGACCTGACGGGTCACGGTCGAGGAGTCGATCCCCATGCCCGCGGCCAGCGCCTTGACGCCCATCGGGCCTTCCCGGTCCAGTCGGTTCAGCAGCAGATACGCCGCCCGGTCCATGGAGTTGCGGACCTGGCCGACGCCGCCGAGGCGGGTCTGCTCGGCACGGCGGGCGAAGACGGCCACCTGGTGCTGCAGAACATCGAGGAGGTGGTCGGGACCCAGGGAATCCGGGGTGGCGCCCCCGGAAGGAGACGCAGCAGTCGTCATGTCCTGAGGGGGCATGGCCGGGGGCTCTCTTCGTGCGGTGTTCGGATGGGTGGGGGACAGAGTACGCGGCCACGGGGCAACATGTACCAGCACTGCACAAACCTGCGAACAACGACGCAGGACGACACCAGCGCGGCGTCCGGCTCCGCGTCCAGCTGCAAGACTTGCGGTTATGAACTTCCGTACGCCACACCCGTTTCCCCCAGTGATCCTCGACGACGTCCGCGGCGCACGGAAGATGCTCTCCGGCGTGGCCCGGATGACCCCGATGGAGGGCAGTCGTCACCTGTCCGCGCTGGTCGGGGCGCCGGTCCACTTCAAATGCGAGAACCTCCAGCGGACCGGTTCGTTCAAGCTGCGCGGCGCGTACGTGCGGATCGCCGGCCTCTCCCCGGTCGAGCGCGCGGCCGGAGTCGTCGCCGCAAGCGCCGGAAACCATGCGCAGGGTGTCGCACTCGCGTCTGCACTGCTCGGCGTACGCTCAACGGTCTTCATGCCCGTCGGGGCGCCGCTGCCGAAGGTCGCCGCGACCCGCGAGTACGGCGCCGAGGTCCGGCTGCACGGCCACGTCGTCGACGAGACCCTCGCCGCCGCCGAGGAGTACGCCCAGGAGACCGGCGCGGTCTTCATCCACCCCTTCGACCACCCGGACATCATCGCCGGACAGGGCACCGTGGGCCTGGAGATCCTCGAACAGTGCCCGGAGGTCCGCACCATCGTCGTCGGGATCGGCGGCGGGGGACTCGCCGCAGGCATCGCCGTGGCCGTGAAGGCGATCCGGCCCGACGTGCGAATCGTCGGAGTCCAGGCGGCGGGCGCCGCCTGCTACCCGCCGTCGCTCGCCGCCGGCTACCCGGTGGCGATCGGATCGCTCCAGACGATGGCGGACGGCATCAAGGTGGGGCGCCCCGGCGACGTACCGTTCGGGCTCGTCCAGGAACTGGTCGACGAGGTCCGTACGGTCTCCGAGGCCGAACTCTCCAGTGCGCTGCTGCTCTGCCTGGAGCGGGCGAAGCTGGTCGTCGAACCGGCGGGGGCGAGCCCGGTGGCGGCGCTGCTGAGCAACCCGGAGTCGTTCCGCGGACCGGTCGTCGCCCTGTTGTCGGGCGGCAATGTCGACCCGCTGCTGATGCAGCGCATCCTTACCCACGGCATGGCGACCGCGGGCCGCTATCTCAGCCTGCGGGTCCGGCTCACGGACCGTCCGGGGGCACTGGCCACGCTGCTCTCCGTGCTGACCGTCGCCGACGCCAACATCCTCGACATCGGCCATGTGCGGACCGATCCGCGGCTCGGACTCACCGAGGCGGAGGTCGACCTGCATCTGGAGACCAAGGGTCCCGAGCACTGCGAGGAGGTCACCGCGGAACTGCGCGGTGCGGGCTACCTGGTGGTGACGGACTGACACGCCGTCGGGTTTGGCGTTCACCGGGCGGGGAAAGGCGCACAAACCTAGGATCTGTCGAGGAAGCCGAAAATCGCTCTGGGGGAATCCCGTATGCCAGGCGCCATCTACGCCGAAGGTCTGGTGAAGACCTTCGGCGATGTACGAGCACTCGGCGGTGTTGATCTCGACGTGCCGGAGGGGACGGTCCTGGGCCTCCTCGGTCCCAACGGCGCAGGTAAGACGACTGCCGTGCGTGTCCTCACGACACTCCTCAGACCCGACAGCGGCCGGGCCGTCGTGGCAGGCATCGACGTGCTGAAGAAACCCAACGAGGTACGCCGCTCGATCGGCCTCTCCGGCCAGTTCGCCGCGGTCGACGAGTATCTGACGGGCCGCGAGAACCTGCAGATGGTCGGTCAGCTCTACCAGATGAGTGGGCGCGACGCGAAGGCCCGCGCCGTGCAGCTGCTGGAGCGGTTCAACCTCGCCGATGCGGCCGACCGCCCCGCGAAGACGTACTCCGGCGGCATGCGCCGCCGCCTCGACCTGGCGGCGGCGCTCGTCGTCTCCCCGCCGGTGATGTTCATGGACGAGCCGACGACCGGACTCGACCCGCGCAACCGGCAGCAGCTGTGGGAGGTCATCGAGGAGCTCGTCGCAGGCGGCACGACGCTGCTGCTGACCACGCAGTATCTGGAGGAGGCCGACCGCCTGGCGCACGACATCTGCGTCATCGATCACGGCCTCGTCATCGCCCGCGGCACCTCCGACGAACTGAAGGCCAGGACAGGCGGCGAGCGCGTCGAGGTCGTCGTCCACCACCCCGACCAGATCGATCCGGCCCGCGCCGTCCTCGCCCACCTCGGCAAGGGCGAGGTCACCGTCGCCCAGCACACCCGCAAACTGACGGTCCCGGTCTTCGGCGGCGCCAAGCTGCTCGCCGAGATCATCCGCGATCTCGACACCCGCGGGGTCGAGATCGACGACATCGGACTGCGCCGCCCGACCCTCGACGACGTCTTCCTCTCGCTCACCGGCCATGTCGCCGAGGCACCGGAGACCGACGAGAACGGGACGGTCCCGGGTCCCGCCGCGCCGACCGGCAGGAAGGCCGGACAGGAGGTCAGGAAGTGACTGCCACGACGGACACGCCGCACCTCGCGGCAGCCCCCAGGGCGGGCGGCGGCATCAGCGGGTCGGTCCGCGACTCCCTCGTCGTCGCCAAGCGGAATCTGATCCGGATGACCCGGATCCCGGAGATGGTGATCTTCGGGCTGATCCAGCCGATCATGTTCGTGGTGCTGTTCAGCTACGTCTTCGGCGGCTCCATGATGATCGGCGGTTCCACCAGCCCCAGTGACTACCGCAACTTCCTGATGGCGGGCATCTTCGCGCAGACCGTGACCTTCGCCACCGCGGGCGCCGGTGCGGGCATCGCGGACGACATGCATAAGGGCCTCATCGACCGGTTCCGCTCGCTGCCGATGGCGCGCGGCGCGGTCCTCACCGGCCGTACGCTCGCCGACCTCGTCCAGACGACGCTCACCCTGGTCGTCCTCGCGGCCGTCGCCCTGCTGGTCGGCTGGCGCACCGACGAGAACGTCGGCAAGGTGCTCGGCGGCTTCGCGCTGCTGCTCCTGCTGGGGTACGCCTTTTCCTGGATCGGGGCGCTGATCGGTCTGTCGGTCCGCACCCCCGAGGCAGCCACGTCGGGCGGTCTCATCTGGCTGTTCCCGGTCACGTTCATCTCGAACGCCTTCGTGCCCACCGAGAACATGGCGAGCTGGCTCCAGCCGGTCGCCGAATGGAACCCGTTCAGCGCGACCGTCCAGGCCTGCCGCGAACTCTTCGGGAACCCGGGCGTCTCCCCGTCCGATGCCTGGCCGATGCAGCATCCCGTCTGGGCCTCGCTGATCTGGTCCGTGCTGATCATCGTGGTCTTCCGGACCCTCGCGGTCCGCAAGTACCGTTCGGCGACCGCCTGAGGAACGCCAGGAAGCCCCGGCCGTCGGCGGCCGGGGCTTCCTGGTTCTGCGGGGTCCGGTGGCCGGCTCAGCCCGAGTAGGGCTTCGCCGCGAGGATCTTCACCGAGGCCCGCTTGCCGTTCGGCAGCTCGTACTCGGCGTCCTCGCCCATCTTCTTGCCGTTCACGCCGGTACCGAGCGGAGACTGCGGAGAGTACGTCTCGATGTCCGCGCTCGCGTACTCGCGCGAGGCGAGCAGGAACGTCATGGTGTCGTCGGGGTCACCGTCGAACGCGATGGTGACGACCATGCCGGGCTCGACCACGCCGTCGTCGGCGGGGGCCTCGCCGACCTTCGCATGCTCCAGGAGCTGGGTGAGCTGGCGCACCCGCAACTCCATCTTGCCCTGCTCCTCCTTGGCCGCGTGGTACCCGCCGTTCTCCCGGAGGTCACCCTCCTCACGGGCCGCCGCGATCTTGACGGCGATCTCCGTGCGCGCGGGACCAGACAGGTACTCCAGCTCGGCCTTGAGCTGGTTGTACGCCTCCTGCGTGAGCCAGGTGACGTTTTCGCTGGTCTGGGTCACAGGTGCTCCTAGTCGGTACTGGATATTCAAGCGTCGGTACTGGGAATACAAAGCATCGCCCTACCCAGAAGCATGTGCCTCCAAGGGTGGGCGAAACCACGAGCCTAACAATTCCCCAGGAAAAGGGGGAGAAGGTAAACCGCTACGACCGCGTCAACGCAGGTCAGCCACGATCGTCGCAGGTCAGAGCCGGTCCGCGCCGGTCAGTTCGACGACCCGCCGTCAACCGTGCAGCCCAGCAGCTCGACGCTGGTCGCCCGCGCGGTCGTACGCAGCGAGACGATCCGGTCGATCCGGTCGGAACGGTCGTCGAAACGGACGTCCTTCCTGGCCACGTCGCTGCCGTCCACCTGCTGGGAGCGGAGGGTGCAGTACCCCTTCGCGTCCCGGTCCTTGCGCACCTCGAGGTGGACGTCGACCCGGTCGTCCGAAGCGATCCTGAACTTGATCACCTCGGCGCTGATGCCCTGGCCGGTCACGTAGTCGTAACCGATCCAGCCGACCACGCCGAGCAGGGCCACGCCCAGCACCGAGCCGATGATCTTGAGCTTGCGGTCCGCGCGCTCGTCCGCGGAGCGCCCGTAGCGGCCCTCCGGAAATGCTTCACGCACCGCAGTCATGATCGTTCCTCCCGTGCCGGGGATCGAGGAATTTTCCGCCCCCCGGTTCGGTCACTATAGAAGCCTCCCACCCGCCACCCGACCGCCGCCCCACACCGACGTCCCTCCGGGACGGCGCCCGATGGCGGCCGAATCACTGAGGATCGAGTCTTGACTGAACAGCTTCGACTGATGGCCGTCCACGCCCACCCCGACGACGAGTCGAGCAAAGGGGCGGCCACCATGGCCAAGTACGTGTCCGAGGGGGTGGACGTGCTGGTGGTGACCTGCACGGGAGGCGAACGCGGCTCCATCCTCAACCCGAAACTCCAGGGCGACCCGTACATCGAGGAGCACATCCACGAGGTACGGAAGAAGGAGATGGACGAGGCCCGGGAGATCCTGGGCGTCAAGCAGGAGTGGCTCGGCTTCGTCGACTCGGGGCTGCCCGAGGGCGACCCGCTGCCCCCGCTGCCCGAAGGCTGCTTCGCGCTGGAGGACGAGGAGAAGGCGGCAGGGCGTCTCGTCCGCTCCATCCGCGCGTTCCGGCCGCAGGTCATCACCACGTACGACGAGAACGGCGGCTACCCGCACCCCGACCACATCATGACCCACACGATCACGATGATCGCGTTCGAGGGCGCCACGGACACCGAGACGTTCCCCGAGTCCGAGTTCGGCCCCGCCTGGCAGCCGCAGAAGCTCTACTACAACCAGGGCTTCAACCGTCCGCGCACGGTGGCGCTGCACGAGGCACTGCTCGCCCGCGGCCTGGAGTCGCCGTACGGCGAGTGGCTGGAGCGCTGGAAGGAGTTCGAGCGCGTCGAGCGGACGCTGACCACGCACGTTCCGTGCGCGGAGTTCTTCGAGACCCGGGACAAGGCGCTGATCGCGCACGCCACGCAGATCGATCCGGACGGCGGCTGGTTCCGGGTGCCGATGGACATCCAGCGGGAGGTCTGGCCGACCGAGGAGTACGAGCTGGCGAAGTCTCTCGTCGATACCTCCCTCCCCGAGAGCGACCTCTTCGCGGGTATCCGCGACAATGCCTGATATGTACGCGACCCAGGCACTGACCCACGTCGTTCCTCTCGCCCAGGAATTCGACAAGAACAAGGTGACACCCGGCGTCCTCGGCTTCCTCGTCTTCGCGGCGCTCGCGGTGGGCGTGTGGCTGCTGATGAAGTCCATGAACCGGCACATGGGCAAGGTGAACTTCGAGGAGGCGCCGGATCCGGATGCGGGGTCGGCCGGGGCCGACGTATCCGGCGCGGGGGCCGGGTCCGCGAAGTAGCGGGTTCCGGCGCACCCCGTTGGCGCCCTTGTCCTCAATCGCCGGACGGGCTTAGGCCGCCCGGCACATGGGGGTGGCAGAAGGAGCGGGGCTGGGTGCGTGCAGCTGCAAGGCGGAGGAGGGAGGCAACGCGAAGGGGCCCCCTCCCACGCCTTTCGGGCCATGGGGGAGTTGTTGACCGACGACAACGCCGCAGATGTACGCACCCAACCCCGCGACGCCACCCCCCATGTACCGGTCGGTCTTAAGAGGCCCGTCCGGCGACGGTGCCGGGACGGCGGCTATGACCGTGCTTCCACTGCCACGCCCATGATTTCCCGGGCGTGCCGGGTCGGCGTCATGCCCAGGCGCCAGGCCTGCCAGCCGTCCTCCAGGTCGATCCCGCGGTTCAGGACCACGGTGAACGCCTCCGCACAGTCCTCCAGCTTGCTGTCGCGGTTCGGGTGCCCGGCCCGGAGCAGGTCGGCGAGTTCCTGCTGGGCCACCACGGTGCCCACCTCCGTGCCGCCCGCGGACGCGTACGGCAGCAGAGTGCAGCGCAGGAAGCGGGCCCAGTCGGCACCCCGCGAGTCGCCGTACGAGCCGAACAGCCCCACCGCCTCGTCGCACAGCGCGAGCGCCTGGGCCGCCCGGTTGTTCCCCGCGTCGACCAGGGCCAGTTCCAGACACGTCCACGCCTCGCCGTGGGCGACCCCGATGCGCCGGAAGTCGGCCCGGGCGTCGACCAGGAGCTGACGGGCGAAACCGGAGTTGCGCAGATTGCCGGTCTGGGCGGCCCGCTGGTCGCGGGTGACCCGGCCCGAGTGGTGCCGGGCACACGCCAGCCCGTAGACGTCCCGCATCCGCGAGAACATCGTGCGCGACCGCTCCAGCTCCCGCACCGCCTGGTCGGTGTCGCCCGCCTCCTCCAGCGCCTGGCCCAGGTAGTACAGCGTCCAGGCCTCACCGCGCGCGTCCTCGTTGTCACGGTGGCGGGAGAGCGCCCGGCGCAACTCGTCGACCGCCGCGTCCGGGGCGCCGTCGAGCAGCCGGGCGCGGGCCAGCTGGGTCAGCGCCCACGCCTCGCCGCGCTCGTCACGGGTGCGGCCGTACAGGTCCAGGGCCGTACGCAGCGTCTCCTCGGCTCCGGGCACATCGCCCATCCGTAGCCGCACCTGGCCCAGCTGGAACTGCGTCCACGCCTCGCCGTGCAGCGACTCGCCCTCCCGGTGCAGGGTCAGTGCTGTTTCGAGGAGGGTCAGGGCCTCCGCCAGGTTCGCCCGGTCGCGCTCGACGGCGGCCAGGGCGTGCAGCGACCACGCCCGGTCCTCGGCCTGTCCGTCGGAGGACTGCAGTGCGATCGCCTCGCGCAGCCGCGCCGACGCGTCGGTGAGGTTCCCCTGGTGGTGCAGGGTGATGCCGAGCGAGCAGAGCGCCAGCGCGGTGCCCGCGTCGTTCTGCGCCTCGCGGTAGAGACCGACGACCGAGGACAGTGTGGTGCGGGCCTTGTCCAGCTCGCCGAGCTGCCGGGCCGCGATGCCCGTACGCCACTGGACCGACCGTTCCAGCAGCTCCCTGTCGACGGCCTGTGTCAGCTCGCTGATCTCACCCAGGCGGTAGAGGTCGCCGCGCAGCAGGCAGTAGTCGCACAGTGCGCCCAGCAGGTCCAGCAGGGCTCCCTGGTCGACGCCCTCCGCATGCCGCAGCGCGGAGGTGATGAAGCTCGACTCGTCGTCCAGCCAGTGCAGCGCCGCGTCGAGCGAACCGAACCCGTGCGAACCGAATTGTCCCGCCCGGGTGGACATCTTCCCGTCCACCATTCGGATCACCGCACCGGCGAGCTCCGCATAGTTGTGGATCAGCCGCTCCTGCGCGGCGGTACGGTCCGCCGCCTCCTCCTCGTCGCGCAGCCGGGCCAGGGCGAAACCGCGTACGAGATCGTGCAGCCGGTAGCGCGTACCCCGCACATGGTCGAGCAGCCCGGCCCGGGACAGCGCCGTCAGCAGTGACTGCGCCTCCTGTTCCTCGGCGGACAGCAGCGCCGCGGCCGCCGCCGCGCCCAGGCTGGCGCGCCCGGCCAGCGCGAGCCGGCGCAGCAGCCGCCGCGCCTGCTCGGACTGGTCGGTGTAGCGCAGCCACAGAGCCCGTTCGACGGGGGCGACGGGACCGTACGCGGCGAGTTCGGTGGCCAGCGCCGTGCGGGTACGCGGCCCGAGCGAGGAACCCGCGATCCGCAGCGCCAGGGGCAGCCCACCGCACAGCTCGGCGATCGCGTCCGTCGACTGGGAGTCGTACGGCCCCTGCTCCTCCTCCTGCGCCGACACGCGCAGCAGCTCCTCCGCACCCGCCGCGTCCAGCGGGCCCACGGGCAGCTGGTGCACCCACGCCGGAATGTCGGCGGGCAGGTCGAGAGGGGCACGGGCGGTGACGAGAACCAGGCTGTCGGAGCGCTCCGGTACGAGCGTGCGGACCTGCTCCGGATCGCCGGCGTCGTCGAGGACGATCGTCACGGGCGTACCGGTCAGATGCTGGTGGTAGAGCTCGCTGAGCCGTCGCACCTGCTGCTCGGCCGAGGACCTTCCCCGAGATCCCGACCCCGCTCGGTCAGGGGAGACCCCGTCGCGGAACAGCAGTTGTTCGCGCGGCGCGCCGAGCCGGTTCAGCAGGTGCAGCAGCGCGTCGCGGGTCGGCAGCGGGTTCTCGCCGGTGACATCGGAACGCAGATCCACCACGCATGCGCCCCGGAACTGGTCCTTGAGCTCGTGAGCCGCCCGCACCGCGAGTGTCGTGCGCCCGGACCCGGGCGTGCCGTGCAGGACGACGACGGTCGGCTTGGTCTCCGTCGACGCGCGGGCCGCGTGCACCCACTGGGCGATCTGCGCCAGCTCGGCCCGGCGGCCGGCGAATGGGCCGTCGGGGGCGGGCAGATGCCCGAAGGACTGGTCGAGCAGCGACCTCCTGCGCGCCTCCGCACTGCGGTTACTGCCGCGCAGCTGAGGCACGACGGCGGCGGCCTTCTTCTTCGGCGTACGGGACGACGCGCTCAGCATCCGCTGCTGGTCCAGGAACGGGCGGATGCCCCGTACCTCCAGCGCCGCGAGCCACTGCAGCCGCAGCTGTTCGGGCCCGCCGGGCTGGCCCGCCGCGCCCGCGCGCCGGTGCGCGGCGGGCCAGTGCGAGGCGGTCACCTTGACGACGGTGGCCGCGGCGCCCGCGACAGCGACGACGGCGCCCGCGCCGAGCGCCGGCCCCGCCGCCGTACCGAACGCGAGATCGGCGCCGAACGCCGCGGCTGCGGCAACCCCCGTGACGAGCAGCGGAGTTCCCATCGCTGCCTTGCTGAAGCTCTGCGACAGAGGTTTCTGCCCGGCCTCCATCGCGTCGAGCGCCTGCGTGTACGCGGCGTACTCCTCGGCCGCGCCTGCGGCCAGCGAGTCGAGCGCCGCCCGCCCGCGCGTCGTCAGCGCACCGGCGTCGGCCCTGCCCCCCGAACGGCGTACCTCTTCCTCCACGGCGCGCACCAACAGCTGTTCGGCCTCAGCCCGGTGGCTGTCCCGCATGTCCGTCCCCCTCCGAGAGCGTCGGTTCGGGACAAGTGTCCTGCGTGGGGCGGCTGAGCGCGAGAGAGCATGAGGGGCAAGTGGAGTGGACGGACCGAGTGGCGGATCCGATCCTGTGGCTTGAGCGCCAGGTCATGGGATGAAGCGGGTCCGTTCAGGCAGGATGGAGGTATGCCGAACCGCCTGGCCCATGAGACGTCTCCGTACCTCCTTCAGCACGCCGACAATCCGGTCGACTGGTGGCCTTGGTCGCCCGAGGCCTTTGAGGAGGCCCGGGAGCGGGGCGTTCCCGTGGTGTTGAGCGTCGGCTACTCAAGTTGCCACTGGTGCCATGTTTTCGCGGTCGAAAGCTTCGAGGACGAAGCGACCGCGGCATACATGAACGCGCACTTCGTCCCGGTGAAGGTCGACCGCGAGGAGCGGCCCGACGTCGACGCGGTCTACATGGAGGCGGTGCAGGCGGCGACCGGCCAGGGCGGCTGGCCGATGACCGTCTTCCTGACCGCCGACGCCGAACCGTTCTACTTCGGTACGTACTTCCCGCCCGCGCCCCGTCACGGCATGCCGTCCTTCCGGCAGATCCTCGAAGGCGTCGTGGCCGCCTGGACCGAACGCCCCGACGAGGTCGCCGAGGTCGCCGGGCGCATCGTGCACGACCTGGCAGGCCGCTCGCTGGCGCACGGCGGGGAGGGACTGCCCGGTGAGCAGGAGCTCTCGCAGGCGCTGCTCGGGCTGACCAGGGATTACGACGAGAAGTACGCAGGCTTCGGCGGCGCTCCGAAGTTCCCGCCGTCCATGGCGATCGAGTTCCTGCTGCGCCACCATGCCCGCACCGGCGCCGAGGGTGCCCTCCAGATGGCGGCCGACACCTGTGAGGCGATGGCCAGGGGCGGGATGTACGACCAGCTCGCCGGCGGCTTCGCCCGCTACTCGGTGGACCGGACATGGGTGGTACCGCACTTCGAGAAGATGCTCTATGACAATGCGCTGCTCTGCCGGGTGTACGCCCATCTGTGGCGGGCGACGGGCTCCGAGCTGGCTCGCCGGGTCGCGCTGGAGACCGCCGACTTCATCGTGGGCGAACTGCGGACGGCGGAGGGCGGATTCGCCTCGGCGCTCGACGCCGACAGTGAGGTCGGCGGCGGCCGTCACGTCGAGGGCGCGTTCTACGTGTGGACGCCCGCGCAGCTGCGCGAGGCACTGGGAGAGCAGGACGCAACGTTCGCCGCGGAGTACTTCGGGGTGACCGAGGAAGGCACCTTCGAGGAGGGTGCGTCCGTGCTGCAACTGCCACGCACCGACGACGCGGTGGACCCGGACCGGGCCGCCGATGTGCGGGCCCGGCTGCTCGCGGCGCGCGAGGAGCGGGCGCGTCCCGGACGGGACGACAAGGTGGTGGCGGCCTGGAACGGTCTGGCGATCGCCGCGCTCGCCGAGACCGGGGCGTATTTCGACCGGCCCGACCTGATCGAACGCGCCACCGAGGCGGCGGACCTGCTGGTCCGGGTCCACATGGGCGACAACGCCCGGCTGTCCCGGACGTCCAGGGACGGCCGGGCCGGTGACAACGCCGGGGTCCTGGAGGACTACGGCGATGTCGCGGAGGGTTTCCTCGCGCTGGCCGCCGTCACCGGCGAGGGTGTCTGGCTGGAATTCGCCGGCTTCCTGCTCGACATCGTGCTGCAGCACTTCACCGGCGAGGGCGGGCAGCTGTACGACACGGCGGACGACGCCGAACAGCTGATCCGCCGCCCGCAGGACCCCACCGACAGCGCGACTCCGGCGGGCTGGACGGCGGCTGCCGGAGCGCTGCTCTCGTACGCCGCGCACACCGGATCCGAGGCCCATCGGGCTGCCGCGGAAGGCGCGCTGGGGGTGGTGAAGGCGCTCGGGCCACGGGTTCCGCGGTTCATCGGGTGGGGTCTCGCGGTTGCCGAGGCGCTGCTCGACGGCCCGCGCGAGGTGGCGGTCGCCGGCCCGGTCGGCGGCGCACTGCACCGTACGGCACTGCTGGGACGGGCACCGGGCGCGGTGGTCGCGGCGGGCGAGACCGGTGGCGCGGAGTTTCCGCTGCTGGTGGACCGGCCGATGGTCGGCGGGGCGCCGACGGCGTACGTCTGCCGGCACTTTGTGTGCGACGCGCCGACCACGGACGCGGAGGAGCTGGCGCGGAAGCTCGGGGGGTGACCGGGGACGCCCGGGGCGCGCCCGGTCGGCGCCCCGTCTGTGGCCCGCACCCATGGTCTCAAGAGCGTGCGCGCACCCCTGGTGCCCCGGGGCGTCAGAGCGTCAGGCCGCCCTCGAGCGTGTCCATGGCCCGGTTGATCATCGCGATCAGGTCGCCCTTCTGGTCGTGCTCGCCCCAGTACAACATCACCTCGCGCAGCGCCCCCAGCACCGCGGCGATGAACACCCGGACCTCCAGGTCGTCGGCGCCGCGGCCGCTCCGGTCGGCGAGCACCTGGGCCAGGAGCTTCGCCGTGTCCGACATGGTCTCCGACATCCGCGCCCGGATCGCGGGGACCTCCACCATCAGCCGGGTGCGCTGGCACAGTTCCTCCTCCTCGGTGGTGAGGAATGCCGTCAGCGCCTCCGTCACGACGAACCGCAGCGACTCCAGCGGCGGCTCGTCCGCGGGACGGTTCCGCAACTCCGCTTCCATGAGGAGGTCGTACTCGTCGGTAAGGACGATGTCCTCCTTGGCGGCGAAGTAACGGAACACCGTGCTCGGCGACACCTCCGCCGCATCCGCGATCTGCTCGATCGTCGTCGCGTCGTACCCCTGCTCGGCGATCAGCCGGTAGGTGGCGCGGCGGATCGCGATCCGGGTCTTGAGCTTCTTGCGCTCGCGCAGCCCCAGCCGGGGCTGCGCCTCGACGGACGTGAAGGAGGAGGTACGGGAGGTGGCGGCCATGGTCGTCATTCTCATGCATCGACGGGCTCCGCGACCACGTCGGTGTCCCCGGTCCGCGACGGGCCGGCGTCCGTCAGAAGTGCCCCCACCAGCAGCGCGGTCACCAGGGACGCGACGCCGATGACCAGCAGGACCACGCTCATGCCGTGCACGTACGCCAGGTTCGCGGAGTCCGCGAGCCGCTGCACGCCGAGTTGGTCGGCGACGACATGTGCGGCGACGACGGAGTCCCCGGCACGGTCCGCGGCGGCGGCCGGTACGTCCGTCGTGTCGAGCCTACCGGTGTACGCACCGGCGAGCAGCGAGCCCAGCAGGGCGACACCGAGGGCGCTGCCCGTCTGCCGTACGGTCATCATGAGTCCGGATCCGCTGCCCGCACGGTCGGCGGGCAGCGCGCCGAGCGCCACGTCCATGGCGGGGACGACCGAGAATCCGAAGCCGATGCCGGCCAGGGACAGCCACAGTGCGGTGAAGCCGTAGCCGTTGTCGATCGTCGTACGGCTGCCGAGGAACGAGGCGAAGGCCAGCACGACCAGGCCCGCGGCGATCGTGGCCCGCGCGCCGAACCGTGCGGTGACAGCGCCGCCGGTCTTCGCGGCGACGGTCAGGCCGCCCATCATCGGCAGCATCCGCACACCGGTGCCGAGCGCGTCGTGGCCGAGGACCGCCTGCAGGTAGCCGGGCAGGAGGAACATCAGTCCCGACATCACGAACATGATCAGTGTCGCGGTCAGCGTGCTCAGCAGGAACGGGCGATGCCGCAGCAGGACCATGTCGAGCATCGGGCGGGTCATCGTGCGTTCCCGTACGACCAGCAGGGCCATCAGCGCGACACCGCCGGCCAGCATCGCCAGGATCAGCGGGTCGCCCCAGCCGCGCCCGGGTGCCTCGATGATCGCGTAGATCAGGGCGCCGAGACCGGTCGCGGTCAGGCTGGTGGAGAGCGCGTCGACCTTCGGAGCGGCCGGGTCGCGGGTCTCCGGGAGCAGGAACACGCAGGCGGTGATCCCGATCGCCACCATCGGGATATTGATCAGGAAGATCGAGCCCCACCAGAAGTGGTCCAGCAGCCAGCCGCCGATGATCGGGCCGAGCGGCAGCCCGAGCGCCGAGGCGGCCGAGACGATGCCGACCGCCCTGACCCGGTCCCTGGGTTCACCGAAGAGCGAGGGCACCACGGCGAGGGCGAGGGGCATCACGAGCGCGCCGCCGATGCCCATGACGCAGCGGGCGGTCACGACGGCGGGCACGGTGCCGGCCAGCGCCCCGACGAGTGAGCCGATCAGGAAGACGCCGAGGCCGGTGATGAGCATCCGGCGGCGGCCGAACCGGTCGCCGAGCAGTCCCGCCGGGAGCATCAGCGCGGCGAAGACAACGATGTAGGCATCGGCCATCCACTGCTGTTCGCCGAGAGTGGCGCCGAGCTGTTCGGCCATCGTCGGCAGCGCCACGTTGAGGATCGTCATGTCGAATCCGAGCACGAGCAGGCTCGCGACCAGCGCGCCGAGGGCCCACCAGCGTCGATTCATGGCCCACTCCTTTGAGAGTCGAAGTCAAGTGACAGTAACTCTCAAAAGGTTTTGAGTGTCAATGCGGCGAGCGGGTGACGATGCCTCGGCATGCGAAAGGGCCGCGGCTCGGAAGCCGCGGCCCTGGAGGGTGGGGAAGGGGAGGGGGCGCTCAGGCGTGGTTGTACGCCACGAGCGAGATGCCGACGTAATGCACGATGAAGGCGGCCAGGGTCAGCGAGTGGAAGACCTCGTGGAAGCCGAACCACCGCGGTGACGGGTTGGGTCGCTTGATCCCGTAGATGACGCCGCCCGCGCTGTAGAGCAAGCCGCCGACGACGACCAGGACCAGGACCGCGATCCCGCCGGTGCGCATGAAATCGGGCAGGAAGAAGACCGCCGCCCATCCCATCGCCAGGTAGCAGGGGGTGTACAGCCAGCGGGGGGCGCCGACCCAGAGCACCCGGAAGGCGATGCCGGCCGCCGCTGCCGCCCAGACCGCCCACAGCAGCGGACGCCCGGTCGACTCCGGGAGCAGCAGCAGGGTCAGCGGCGTGTACGTGCCCGCGATGATCAGGAAGATGTTGGCGTGGTCCAGCCGGCGCAGCACCGCCTCGCCGCGCGGACCCCACGTGCCGCGGTGGTAGACCGCACTCACGCCGAAGAGCAGGCATGCGGTCACGATGTAGATGCCGCAGGCGATCCGGCCGCGGATACTATCGGTGAGCGCAATCAGAACAATCCCCGCGATCAGTACCGCGGGGAACATTCCGGCATGCAACCAACCGCGCATGCGTGGTTTCACCGGGTCCGGCTCCACCTCGGCCGGGCCCGGCTCGGCTGGTTCGACCTCGGCTGGTTCGGGCGCGGCGGCGGCAGCAGTCATGACCGCATGCTACCTACGCCACCGTAGGTTGCGGACGCGAGTGGCGATGCTCACGTGGGCGCCCCTCTGGACATATGGGCGAATCGGTCGGATGATCAAATGAGTATGGTCGGCACCGGATGAGCGGCTACGAAGCATCCGGGTCGCAGCCCCCACGGGGCAACAGCCCAAAGACACCCTCAACAAGGAGCGATCGTGGCGCGCGACATCGCGGCTCCCCTCACTGTTCCCACTCGTCACCAGGAGCTCGTCTCCTGGGTGAACGAGATCGCAGCCCTCACCGAGCCGGACCGTGTGGTCTGGTGCGACGGTTCCGAAGCCGAATACGAGCGCCTGTGCGGGGAGCTCGTGGCCAAGGGCACGTTCACCAAGCTCGACGAGATCAAGCGCCCGAACTCGTACTACGCCGCCTCCGACCCGAGCGATGTCGCCCGCGTCGAGGACCGCACCTTCATCTGCTCCGAGAAGGAGGAGGACGCGGGCCCGACGAACCACTGGAAGGCCCCCGCCGAGATGCGGGAGATCTTCACCGGTGAGAAGGGTGTCTTCCGCGGCTCCATGCGTGGTCGCACGATGTACGTCGTTCCGTTCTGCATGGGCCCCGTCGGCTCTCCGCTCTCCGCGATCGGCGTCGAGATCACCGACTCCGCGTACGTCGCCGTCTCGATGCGCACCATGACGCGCATGGGTCAGGCCGTCCTCGACGAGCTCGGCACCGACGGCTTCTTCGTCAAGGCGGTCCACACGCTGGGTGCGCCCCTGGAGGAGGGCCAGGAGGACGTTCCGTGGCCGTGCAACTCCACCAAGTACATCTCGCACTTCCCCGAGGACCGCGAGATCTGGTCGTACGGCTCCGGCTACGGCGGCAACGCCCTGCTCGGCAAGAAGTGCTACGCGCTCCGCATCGCCTCGGTCATGGCCCGTGACGAGGGCTGGCTCGCCGAGCACATGCTGATCCTCAAGCTCACGCCGCCGCAGGGTGAGGCGAAGTACGTCGCCGCCGCGTTCCCGAGCGCCTGCGGCAAGACCAACCTCGCCATGCTGGAGCCCACGATCTCCGGCTGGACCGTCGAGACCATCGGCGACGACATCGCCTGGATGCGGTTCGGCGAGGACGGCCGTCTCTACGCGATCAACCCCGAGGCCGGATTCTTCGGAGTCGCGCCCGGCACCGGCGAGCACACCAACGCCAACGCCATGAAGACCATGTGGGGCAACTCCGTCTTCACGAACGTCGCGCTCACCGACGACGGCGACGTGTGGTGGGAGGGCATGACCGAGGAGATCCCCGCGCACCTCACGGACTGGAAGGGCAACGACTGGACCCCCGAGTCCGGCACGCCCGCCGCCCACCCCAACGCCCGCTTCACCGTGCCGGCCGGCCAGTGCCCGATCATCGCGCCCGAGTGGGAGGACCCGAAGGGTGTGCCGATCTCGGCCATCCTCTTCGGTGGCCGCCGCGCCTCGGCCGTACCGCTGGTCACCGAGTCCTTCGACTGGCAGCACGGTGTCTTCCTCGGTGCCAACGTGGCCTCCGAGAAGACCGCCGCCGCCGAGGGCAAGGTCGGCGAGCTGCGCCGCGACCCGTTCGCCATGCTGCCGTTCTGCGGGTACAACATGGGCGACTACATGAACCACTGGGTCAAGGTCGGCAGCGACGCCGCGCGGGGAGGAAACCAGGCGAAGCTCCCGAAGATCTACTACGTGAACTGGTTCCGCAAGAACGACGCGGGCAAGTTCGTGTGGCCGGGCTTCGGCGAGAACAGCCGTGTTCTGAAGTGGATCGTCGAGCGCCTGGACGGCAAGGCCGAGGGCGTCGAGACGCCGATCGGCATCCTGCCCGCCAAGGGCGCCCTGGACACCGAGGGCCTGGACCTCTCCGAGTCCGACCTGGAGTTCCTGCTCACGGTCGACAAGGAGGTCTGGCGCGAGGAGGCGGCGCTGGTCCCCGAGCACCTCAACACCTTCGGTGACCACACGCCGAAGGAACTGTGGGACGAGTACCGCGCGCTGGTCCAGCGCCTGGGCTGACGCCCCTGGGGCGGCGCCTTCGAGGCGTCGCCCACCCGGGCGTACTCCTGAAGCGCGCCCCGCGATCCCCGCGGCCGGGCCTTTCGACATCCGCCCTGACCTGTGGGGTCAACTGCCCGCCGCGGAACGGCCCCCGGAACCCCCTCACGGTTCCGGGGGCCGCCCTTTCCCGCCCCTGGTATAGAGGACGTCCGCGCGTCGCCGTGAGACCGACCGGCAGGTGGGAGGCGGCGTCGCGGAGGCCGACCGAGGACGTGGGGGACTCCATGCAGGCGGGCGGCTTCCCGTCGGGCGGGGCTCAGTCGGACCGGCCCCGGTCCTCCAGGTACCGCGTGTGCGTCTGCTGCCGACGCGCCTCGGCCTCCCGCAACCCCGCGACCAGCGACTCCGCCTCCCGGTGCAGCAGCGACAGCTGCTGTTCGAGATGGCGCTCGGGCGGCTCCGTGCCCGGTGCGATCCGGGTCCACCAGCGTGTCCGCAGATACGTGTCGACGGACTCCGGGATGTCCTGGTGCACGGCGCGCGACAGGGCGTGGATGCCTTCCGGATCGGTGGCGAGGGCCTCGGAGACCCAGCCGGGTTCGAGCAGCCCCGCCAGCAGCTCCGTCAGCTCGACGAGCCGCCCGGACGCGGCGGGCGGCAGCTCCACCTCGTCCAGATAGGCCCGCAGGGTCACGAAGTCGGCCCGCAACGACTCCAGTTGGGACGACGGGTCGGGGAAGTCCGGAGCGGATGGCCGCTCCGGCGGAGCAATCAGCGCACCTGCGCCGTACAGCCCGACGATCACCACCGGCCAGTACGCGCCCGCGAGCCCGGTGAAGGTGAGGGCGAGCCCCGCGATCCCGCAGGCGCTCCCGGTGAGGTTCTTGCGCGACTCGATGTACGCCAGGAACCGGCCCGGCGCTCTACTGGTAGCCACGGATCTCCTCGAAGGCACCGTCCAGGGAGCCCGGCCCCTGATCCTTCGTCGCGTCGAAGAGCCGGCCGCCGGTCAGGGAGGCGATCGCGTCCAGCTCCGCACGGTCCGAGTCGCCGAAGACGACCGGGAAGACAGGGGTGACGCGACGCGCGGCCGGGAGCGAACGGTAGAAGCCGGCGAAGTCGTCGGCCGAGTCGCCCGTCGTGTTCTCGCCGTCCGTCATCAGGACGATCGAGGTGAACGCGGACTCGGTGTCCGGACCCAGCCGGTCGTAGGCGGACTCCAGACTCGAAAAGATCGCCGTCTCGCCGCTCGCGGTCAGGGCGGCGGTGTCCGCCTTGATCGCCGCAAGCCCCGCCTGCGGATCGGCGGGATCGACCGTATGAGTGCGCGCCCGCTTCACCGACGACCCGAACGGCAGCAGCGTGACCTCCTCACGCTCCCGGAAGTCCCCGGTCAGCCCGGTCAGCGCCGCCTTCAGCTTCCGGAGCCGCTCGCCCTTCATCGACCCGGACGTGTCCAGGACGTACACGGTGCGCGAGGGCCGCCGGAGCTTGTTCTCGTATTGGTCGAGCAGCCCGTCCGCGACGGATCGCGAGCCGGGGAAGGGTAGTTCACGGCGAGCCTCGGCGGCCAGCGGCGCCGCGGGTCGTACGGAAGCGACGACCGGGCGGCGGAACGTCTCCCGGGTCAGCTGCCGCTGCACGGCGGGGGAGCGGAGGTACGAGGTCAGGGCGCGCACCGAGTCCTTCGCGTCCGGCGAGGCCGCGGAGAGCAGGCTCAGCGGGTAGTCGGCCGTCACCACGCCGTCGCGCGGGCGGATCACCGTCAGCCCGGTACGACTGTCCCGGTTGAGGGACAGCAGCACCGACTCGTAGTTGATCAGCGCGTCGACCGTGCCCCGCCGGGCGTACGCGGTGGCCAGCCAGCCGGACGAACCGGAGGTCAGCCGCTGCCCGCCGAAGAACTCCGCCAGCTTCCCGCTCGCCTTGCGGACATCGGCGTCGGTCAGTGCCGACTGGGCGCCCGACAGCGCCGAAGCGACCGAAACCAGTGCGGCGAAACCGGAGTTGGAGCGCGCCGGATCCGTCATTCCGTACGTCAGCTCCCCGTCGGCCACCGCCCGGTGCACCTGCGACCAGGTGACGCGCGACGGGTCCCAGCCCAGCCGCTTCACCACCGCCGGCTTGACGCCGAGGGCGACCGGCGACGTCATCAGCGGTGTCTCGGAAGTGATCCGCTTAGCCGCCTCCGGGTGGAGCCGCAGATAGTCGTCGGACGACAGCCACACCGCGTCGTACGCCGCGTCCGCCTTCCCGGAGCCGAGCTGCTGGACGGCGTCGAGCGTCCCGGTCCAGGTGGGCCGCACGGTGATTCCGGTTGCCTTCCGCGCCTGCTCCAACAGCGGCTTCATGTCGGCGAGTTCGCTGGACGCCAGTACGCGCAGCGTTCCGGCCCGCGGAGCGCCGTCGTCCTTCTTCCCGGACGCCGCGGGGACGTCCGCGGCCGAACACGCGGCGATCGGCGCGAGCACCGCGGCGGCCAGCAGTGCGGCGAGCGTGCGCGACACCCGACGGCGCAGTCTTCTGAGCCGGCCCGTCATCCGAGACCGCCGCCCTCAAGGGCCCCTGCGGACCGGCTGCGCTCCAAGTGGGAGCCGGCCTGCTGGAGTTCGGCCGTCAACGACTCGACCGTCGCCGCCATGGACTCGGTCGCCTGCACCTTGTAGGTGTCGATCGCGTCCAGCGTCCGGTAGATCTGCTGGAACGCCGTCCGCAGTGTCTCCGCGCCCACCGCCGGGTCGGCGGCGATCCGCTGGATCTCCCCGCCCTGCGTGGCGAGCATCTCCGCATTGCCACGGATCAGATCCTCCGTCGTGGAGCGCAGCACCTGCACCTGCTCGGTCACCTTGCGCTGGCTCTCCAGCGCCGATGCCAGCATCACGGCGATCCGCAGCGCGGAGACGGTCGTCGTCGCGGCGCGGTCGACGCCCCTGATCAGCTCCTCGTTGTTGCGGCGTACGACATCCATCGCCAGGTACCCCTGCGCACAGACCGCGAGCTGGGTCAGCAGATCCTGGTGCTTCTGCCGTACGGGGAACAGCACATCGGCCCGCAGGGCGTCCGCCTGCACCGGGTCGGCGGCCTCCGTCGCCCGGATGCGCTGCTCGACGGCGCCGTCCAGGGCCTCCGTCAGGACCACGTACTCCTGGAGCTTGCCCATCGTCTCCCAGAGCCGGGTGCGCTCGGTGTGCAGGGCGGCGTTGTCGCGGCGCAGTTCGTCCTGGCCGCCGCGGAGCGATCCCACGATCCTGTTGAGGGTGGACTGCGCGGAGGCGTACTTCGCGACATGATCGCGCAGCCTGTTGCCGCCGGGCAGCTTCGCCAGCAGCCGGCGGGCGCCGCGGCCCGGCGTGTCGCGCGGGTCGAGGTCCTCGACGGTGCGGCGCAGCTCGACGAGCGAGGCGCCGACCCTCGACTGGGCGTCCCCGTCCCCCGACCCGGCCGAGAGCTCACGGACCGTACGGTCCAGCATCCGGTTGGACTGCTGGGCGGCGCTGCGGATGTCGCCCTGCCCGAGGGCGGCGATCTCCCCGATCCTGGTGGTGAATTCGGGTGAGCGGGCATCGAGGCCGGCGAGGCTGCCGACGTACTCGGTGGCGCGTCGCGTCATCTCCGTGCGCACGGAGTCGTCGACCGGGACGAGGCCGGCGGCCTGCTCGGTACGGACGGGGGCGACGGGCTCGGGCGGGGTGAGGACGAGCGGCTGCGGCTCGGCTTCGTTCATGGGTGAGGTCTCCCGGAAGGCGTGTGTCATCAGCCCCGGCTCCGGCGGGCCATCGTGCGCATCACCGTTGCGGTGGGCACGGGCGCCTGGCGGATCCCGGTCAGCTGTTGGTCGATGTAGTCGGTGTGGCCGGCGGTCGCGGCGGTGAACTCGGCCGCCGCGCCCTGGGGGCGGAAGCCGTGGCGCACGGCCAGCTTGCGCAGCCCGGGGTCGGTGGAGAGCAGCTCGCCGAGCTGCCGGCCCGAGGCGGTCAGCGGTACGAGGGTGTGATCGCTGGAAACGGTGGTGTCCGGGTAGAGGACGACCAGATCCCCGAGCTCCTGCTGCTGCTTCTGCAACAGCAGCGAGGCGACCTGTGACTCGTACACCAGGACCAGCGGATTGCCGACTCCGCTGATGAAGTCCCGGAACGGCGCGTCACTGCTGGTCTGCTGCGCACCCTGTACCTGGATCAGCTTCTTCAGCAGCGGCGCAGTGCGGTCGATCGCGGCGTCGTCTGCGGCCACCCGGCCGCCGTCGGCGACGTACGAGGCGGCGGCGAGGTAGAGCGCGCCGGAGTTGGAGGCGACGGGGTCGGTGCTCGCGATGAACACCGTCCCGGTCAACTCGGCATGCTTGCTTGCGCCCTTGAGCTGCTGCCAGGTCCGGTCCGCCTTCGCGGCCTTCAGATACGGGGCCATGCGCAGCTTCCCGCTGGACTTGCCGTTCAGCGTCGCCAGCCCGTTGTCCGCCAGCACCTGCGCGGCGCCGCGGTGCGCGACGACGACGAGCGGCGAGTAGAAGGGCCTGAGCGGGCCGCCCTTGACGGGGAACTTGCGCTGCAGTTCATCGGCCGGGGCCTTCGAGCCGGGGAAGGCGAAGTCGTACCCCTTCAGGGGAAGTCGGTCCATGGCCCAGGACCCGGACGTCTCCGCCTTCACGGTGAACCCCTTGGCAGCAAGGGCCTTCACCACATCGGGATCGGCGAAGAACTCCGCCTTCTCCGACCCGATCACTCCACGCACGGTCTTCGTTGCCGTGCTCGTGTCCTTGCTGTCGCGGCCTGCTACGACGGCTACTGCCACTCCGCCGATCAGCAGCACCGCCAGGACGATTCCCACGATGCGTCTCACGGAGACAGCCTGCTCGCGGAAGCCTAAATTCCGGGCCGAGTTGAGTGGACGTCAGGTGAAGTGCGTATCCCAGTACGCAACGGGATCGGTCGATTCTCTCGGGCAACCCGATCACAGGAAGGACGTGGGCTGTCCCGCACGGCGCACGCACGTGTGCCGTGCCCGGACGACCCCGGGCACGGCACACTTCAGGGGGATCCCAATGAGGTCGGGACCGTTTCTAGTTCTTCGAGAGTCCCTTGTCGGTTGCGTTCGTGTCCGACTTCGGCGCCCTGTTGCGGTCGATGCTGTTCAGCAGCTGCTCCATCGGGCTCAGCGGGCTGGGCTGCTCTCCCATGTTCGGCGGCTCCTGGGTCAGGAACGGTCCGCTGGGTACGTCCGCGAAGACCACCTGCTTCCAAGGCCTCTGGTCCCCGACAGCGGTGCTACCACAGTCGATGAGACCCACCCCAGTCTTGGTGCACTGCAGCTCCCACACGTTTCCCGCTGTGGTGATCACCTTGAAGTTCACCACCCCGGTCGCAAGGAGGGCGCTTTCCTCGCCGCCCTGGGACGAGATGGTGGCGGCACAGACAGTGGCGGGGTCGGGGTAGTCGGGGTTCTGCGCCGGGTTGGTGAGGTTCTCGCGGACGTAGGGCCCCGCCGTGGGGTTGTTCCGGTGGCCCCCATACGCAATCCCGTTGACCAGGAAGACGCTGAATTCCTCCGTGCTGCTGGGGAGGAGGGAGTCGATGTCGGTGCCGCACCCGTTGGCACCAGTGGCTCCGGTGGCTCCGGTGGGGCCGGTGCGTCCCGTGGCTCCGGTGGGGCCGGTGCGTCCCGTGGCTCCGGTGGCTCCGGTGGCTCCCGTGGCTCCGGTCGGTCCCGTGGGCCCGGTCGGTCCCGTGGCTCCGTTCTCGCCGTTCTCGCCGTTCTCGCCGTTCTGACCCGTGGGTCCGGTCGGTCCCGTGGG
This sequence comes from Streptomyces sp. NPDC051020, assembly GCF_040683105.1. Taxonomy (NCBI): domain Bacteria; kingdom Bacillati; phylum Actinomycetota; class Actinomycetes; order Kitasatosporales; family Streptomycetaceae; genus Streptomyces; species Streptomyces sp. NPDC051020. Next base: position 70,047 of record NZ_JBFBCG010000027.1, read on the forward strand.
TCCGGTGGCTCCGGTGCGTCCGGTGGCTCCGGTGGCTCCGGTGCGTCCCGTGGCACCGGTGGCCCCGGTGCGTCCCGTGGCTCCCGTGGCTCCCGTGGCTCCGGTGGGTCCGGTCGGTCCCGTGGCTCCGTTCTCGCCGTTCTCGCCGTTCTGACCTGTGGGTCCGGTCGGCCCCGTGGCGCCGTGCGGACCCGTCGGGCCGGTGGGTCCGGTGGGCCCGCGCTTACCCTTCTCCTTGCACTTGTCCCTGTCGTGCTTGTTCTTGTGCTGGTCGCAGCACTCGTCCCTGTCGTGCTTGTTCTTCTTGTGCTCGCACTTGTCACCGCCCATAAGCACAGGACGGTTCATCTCACGAGGAGAGAAGGCGCTCTGGGCGGCCGCCATCGCAGGGCTGGAGAAGCCCAGCACGACAAGGCTCAGCGTTGCCATCGCACCGCCGGCCAGCCACTTGCGACCTCGGGGCACCGGGCCCAGACGTGCGGGGGTCCTGTTCTCAGGACTCATGAATTTGCTCCTTGTGGAACCGAATGAAGTGGTCTCGAGAGGCACGCAGAGCCTCTGACGCAACATTCGGGGGCGTATGCAAGAAAGTGGGTGAGACACACCAGACGTTCAGGCGATCGGCAGAGGGATGCAGGGGCTGAAAGGGGATAGGCCATCGAAGAGTTGGGCCACGCAGCCCAGTAGTGGTTTCAATCCCGAGTGTGTGTCGGTGCAGCAGGCACACAGGCGGATGGATACGCTCTGCATGCTTCATCAGATCCCACTCGCCAAATCGAGGCTCGAATGTCCGTCAGAGATTTTCAAGGAAAGATGAATTTCTATACCAGGGCCAGAAAGCGTGTGGTCAGGGTGGCGACGGTCGCACTCGCCGTGACCACGACGTGTTCAGGACTGACATGGGCGGCGGTCTCCCTGACGGGAAACAGTGTCGATGCGAAGCCGCCGGTCACGTGCTCATACAAACTCACCAATGGTGCAAAGTCTGTGGGAATTCCCACCTTCGACGCCTCCGCCGCAGCCCGGCCGTACACGGCAGAACTCGTGACCAACCGGGGAACCATCACCTTGGAGGCCTTGACCGACAAGGCGCCCTGCGCCACCAACTCCTTCTCCTTCCTGGCGCGGAAGGGGTACTACGACGGCAGCAAGTGTCACCGTGTCACGACCCGAGGGATTTTCGTACTGGACTGCGGTGACCCCAAAGGGGAAGGCGCAGCCGATCCGGGCTATTTCTTCGAAGACGAGAATCTGGACGGAGCCGAATATTCGGCCGGCACCGTGGCGATGTCAAAGGTGGTTCCCGGTAGGAACGGCAGTCAGTTCTTCATCAGTTATGCCGATCCTGCTGTTCCCATGTCGTCCGCATGGACTCCCTTTGCGAAAGTCGTGAGCGGATTGGACGTACTGAAGGCGATCGCCAGGAACGGGACGCAGGACGGATCCTCCGACGGAAAGCCGAAGAAGGCCGTCGTCATCAAGTCGGTAACGGTGCGGCAGGCATCGGTCAATGCCCCTCGCGTAAAGCGCGGGTGACTCCACCACGCCCCAGGTGTGCCGCTGTTCGGAGTATTCCGCGCGCGCACATGGCGGCTCAGAGCCAAGCCGTGAAGGCTGCTGGCGTCTTGAGGCCCTCAGGGTCAGCTTTCCGGAAGGAATAAGTCATGCATGCCCCACCCACTGACAGTGCCACGCTCCCGGCGCAACAAAAATCTACTGTGGATGAAGGGCTGGTAGCCGAACCGTCTCGCGGGAGCCGCTCCGACATCCCGTGGTGGATCTGGGCCCTGGCGGGAACGCTGTTCTTCACATACGCAACGTTGTCCTTGCGTATCCATCAGCGCATGCTCTCCCACAGCTTCGACCTGGGAATCTTCGAGCAGGTCGTCCGCTCTTACGCGCATGGGCACCTGCCCGTCTCCGAAGTCAAGGGACCGGACTTTCCCATCCTGGGGGACCATTTCTCTCCCATTCTGGCCCTGGTGGCACCCGTCTACCGGCTGTGGCCTTCGGCGATGGCCCTGCTCGTGGTGCAGGCGGCGCTGATCGCCGCGAGCGTTCTGCCCCTGACTCTGTGGGCGCGCCGAGCGCTGGGCTCCCCCGCCGCCGCGGTCATCGGGGTCTGCTACGGCCTCTCCTGGGGACTTGCGAGCGGGGTCGGCTCCGACTTCCATGAGTGGGCCTTCGCCGTTCCCCTTCTCGCATGCTCACTCACCGCTCTCGCGACGGGCCGGATGCGTGCCGCGGTCTGCTGGGCTCTGCCCCTGCTGCTGGTGAAGGAGGACCTCGGGCTCACCGTGGTCGTGATCGGCCTCGTCATCGCCCGGCGTGGCGACCGCAGGCTCGGGATCATCACCGCCGCAGTCGGTCTGGCCGGGGCGCTGCTGGCGACGATGGTCATTCTGCCGGCCTTCAGTCCGAACGGGTCCTACGACTACTGGCACTGGCTGAATGGCTCGGAAGGCAGCGAGGGTGGGCTGACGGATCTGCTGTACAAGAGCACGATCGGTCTCATCACCCCCGAGGCCAAGATCTCGATGCTCCTGCTCGTGCTGGCCCCGACCCTGTTCCTGGCCCTGCGGTCCCCGCTGATGTGGATCGCACTGCCGACTCTGATGTGGCGTTTCGCCTCAGGTCTCAGCACCCACTGGGGCACCGCCTACCACTATTCGCTCGTGCTGATGCCGATCGTCTTCGCGGCGTTCATCGACGCCTTGATCCGACGGAAGCCGAGCAGGAGCAGCCTGCGACGATACCTCGCCGGCTCCGCTGCGATCACACTCCTGATCCTTCCTCAGTATCCGTTCTGGCAACTGGTCCAGCCGGCCACCTGGCGGGACGATCCCCGCATCGCTGCCGCCCACCGTCTGATGGACCGGATCCCTGACGGCGCCACGGTCCAGGCATCCAATCTGCTTGTGCCCCAGCTCACGAACCGTACGAGTGTCAGCCTCTACGGCTGGGCCGACAGCCGCCCCAATCCTCAGTGGATCATGGTCGACACCTTGGTGCCGTTCAATCAGCGGTGGCCGCTGAACGTCCTTGAGGAACAGCAGGCCCTGGGCATTGCCCAGGCACAGGGATATTTCACCGTGGCCAAGGAACAGGGCTTCGTCCTGCTCAAGCGCCCGAGCTGACGTCGTGACGCCGGTCTTCTACCTCACCGAGTTGGAGGTGACCCGTGAAATCAACGGTCTGCCTGAACATGATCGTCAAGAACGAGGCCCCGGTCATCAGACGCTGCCTCGAATCCGTGCGCCCTTTGATCGACACGTGGGTCATCCTGGACACCGGCTCGACCGACGGAACCCAGGACGTCATCCGTGACGTCTTCAGTGATCTGCCCGGCGCCCTGCACGAAAGTCCCTGGAAGGGATACGACGGGAGCCGCAGCGAGGCGATCGACCTGGCGCGCGCCGAAGCGGACTATCTGCTGTTCATCGACGCCGATGACGAGATGGAGGTGGAGCCCGGCTTTCGCATGCCGGAGCTGACCCACGACGCCTACCAAGTCGCACTGCACGACGGCCCCATCACCCACTGGCGCCTCGCACTGGTCTCAAACCGGCTGCCCTGGCGCTACGTCGGCGTCCTGCACGAGTACATCGACTGCGGAACGCCGTACACCCTCGGGACGTTCAAAGGCGCCAACATCCTCTCGGTGGGGGGCGGCGCACGCCTGAGGGGAGAAGGGCAGCGGAAGAAGTACCTGCGCGACGCCAAGGCCCTTCAGCAAGGCCTGATCAAGGAACCCGACAACTCCCGCTACGTCTTCTACCTCGCCCAGAGCTGGCGCGATGCCGGAGAGCCGAAGAAGTCACTCGCCGCCTACGACCGCCGGGCGGGCATGGGCGGATTCGCCGAGGAAGTCTTCTGTGCCCACCTCTATGCCGCACGGCTCGCGGAAGAGCTCGGCCGGCGGCCGGCCGAGGTGATCGACCGCTACCTCCGCGCGCACGAAAGCCGTCCCTCGCGCGCCGAAGCCCTCGGTGAACTCGCACGCTACTGCCGCCTCAACGGCCCGCGTTGGCCACTTGCGCACATGTTCGCGCAGCAAGCAGCGGAGATCCCGTACCCGAAAGACATTCTGTTCGTCGAGTTCGAATGGTACGACTGGCGCGTACTCGACGAACTCGCCGTGGCCGCTTACTGGACCGGAAACTACGAGGAGTCCGAGCAATGCGGCCAACGCCTCCTCGAAAGCGGCAAGGTGCCGTCCGATGACCGCGACCGCGTGACCGGCAACCTCGAATTCGCCCGGCAGAAGCTGGGCTCGAGGGAACTCGTGAACGCCTGACCGGGGGCCGCGGTGGCCCGGCCGGCTGCGGCACATGAAGGGCACCCGGTCCGCGCGCCTCCCCGGCCCGCGGACCGGGGCCGTCAGGGGGCGCCGATCAGCTCGGTGTCACGCAGGGCGGCGGTGTGTGCGTCCATGCGCTCGGCGGCGAGAATCGCGGCGGCGGTGTCCGCGCGGGACGCGGCGACGACGAGCGCGCGGCCGGCAAGGGCGAGCGCCCGGTGGTGCAATGCGGCGGGGTCGGCCCGGGTCAGCGCGGCATGCCGCGCCGGCGGCGCCCCGCGCAGCCGGGCCACCTGCTCGGCAATGCGGTCGCCCGGCCGGTCGAGCCCCAGTTCGTCGGTGACGGCGAGCAGGGCGGCCAGATGCCCGGCGAGCTGGATGTCCAGCTCCTCCTCGCGGGTGCGGTGGGGGTACTGCGCTGCGTCGGCCATCGAGTGGACCGACTTGGTGCGGATCGGCTCGTACATGGGGATGGCCTCCTGCTCACGGTCAGGAGACCATCCTACATTGGATTCAGTCTAAAGTTGAGCGGTGTCGGGATCCGGCTGCCTCACGGCTGCCCGTACCCGTCCAGGAACGCGCCGATCCTGGTCACCGCATCCGCCAGATCCTTGGCCGACGGCAGCGTCACGATCCGGAAGTGATCGGGTTCCGGCCAGTTGAACCCCGTGCCCTGCACGACCATGATCTTCTCGGCCCGCAGCAGGTCGAGGACCATCTGCCGGTCGTCCTTGATCTTGTAGACCGCGGGGTCGAGCCGCGGGAAGAGGTACAGCGCCCCCTTCGGCTTCACGCAGGTGACGCCCGGGATCTGCGTCAGCAGGTCGTACGCGACGTCCCGCTGCTCCAGGATCCGCCCGCCCGGCAGCACCAGGTCGTCGATCGACTGCCGCCCGCCGAGCGCCGCGGCCACCGCGTGCTGCGACGGCATATTGGCGCACAGTCGCATATTGGCGAGGATCGTCAGCCCTTCGATGTACGAGGCGGCGTGCCCCTTCGGGCCGCAGACCGCCAGCCACCCGGACCGGTAACCCGCCACCCGGTAGTTCTTGGAGAGCCCGTTGAACGTGAGCACCAGCAGATCGGGCGCGATGGCCGCCGTCGGGGTGTGTGTCGCACCGTCGTACAGGATCCGGTCGTAGATCTCGTCGGAGCAGACCACCAGGTTGTGGCGGCGGGCGATCTCCGTCAGCCCGCGCAGCATCTCGTCGTCGTAGACCGCACCCGTCGGATTGTTCGGGTTGATGATCACGATCGCCTTGGTGCGGTCCGTGATCTTCCGCTCGATGTCGGCGAGGTCCGGCATCCAGTCGGCCTGCTCGTCGCACCGGTAGTGCACGGCGGTACCGCCGGCCAGCGACACGGAGGCGGTCCACAGCGGATAGTCCGGCGCGGGTACGAGCACCTCGTCGCCGTCGTCGAGCAGCGCCTGCATCGACATCTGGATCAGCTCGGAGACGCCGTTGCCCAGGTAGATGTCCTCGACGTCGAGGGGGATCCCCTTGGTCTGGTAGTGCTGCATCACCCCGCGGCGCGCGGACAGCAGCCCCTTCGCATCGCCGTAACCGTGCGCTCCGGAGAGGTTGCGCAGTATGTCTTCGAGAATCTCGGGCGGGCACTCGAACCCGAATGCCGCGGGGTTGCCGGTGTTCAGCTTGAGGATGCGGTGACCAGCTGTTTCCAGCCGCATCGCCTCCTCGAGCACGGGGCCCCGGATCTCGTAACAGACATTGGCGAGCTTCGTCGACTGGATCACCTGCATGCCAGCGAGGATACGGTGGTGTTTCGCCGGGTGCGCGGGGTTTGCCCGCAGGTTGACCCGCCCGGGGAACCCGGTTCGCCCGCCCGGTCTTCCATCGCCATGTACCCGTCGTCCCCGGCCGTGGGAACCCTGGCCGGGGACGGTGACGCGGCTTGGAATGGGTGTGTGGCGGGCCGGGGCGGGTGAGATGCGCCACGCGAAGGGGTCGCCGCCGTCACTCGGGCAGGCGCGTGCCGTCCGGGAGACGGATGCCGAAATCGTCCGCCAGGACCCGCAGTAGTTCGTCGCCGTCCGCCAGCTCCCGTTCCTTCTGCGTGCCGTCGGGCGCCGTCTTCGTGAGCTTCCGGCCGGACAGTGCCATGTGGCGGTCCGCAGTGGTGCGCTGGACGTACACCAGGTGCTGGAACGGGGAGCGCGGATTGGTCGCGATGTGCCAGTTGATGACCTCGTAGTCCGGCGCCTCGAACGGCTCCAGCGTGAACGCGTACTGGTCCTCCCACTCCCCGCCCGCGGGCTGCGTCTGCAGCTTCCACAGCGGCAGCGGGCCGTCGTGCGGTGCGTGGACGAGCCGGTGACGGCGCGGTGCGTCGTGCAGCTCCGCGTCTGCCACCAGCGCGATCGGCTCCAGCAGCGAGCTGCTCGCGCCGAAGCCGACATCGGCGAGATACGGAGTCGGCTCGCCCGGCACCTCGACCAGCATCAGCATGTGGGTGCGCGGCCGTACGTCCCCCGGCGCGGCCCCCAGCACCACGCGCGCGCAGAGCAGCCTCACCGTGAATCCGAGCTCGGCCAGCACGGCGGCGAAGAGGGTGTTGTGCTCGTAGCAGTACCCGCCGCGCTCACTGCGTACGAGCTTCGCCTGGAGGTCCGCGAGCGCCAGTGAGGGCGTACTGCCGAGCACGGGGTCGAGATTCTCGAACGGGATGCCCAGCGCATGGGCGCGGTGCACGGAACGCAGCACCTCCACGGTGGGGAGGCGCTCCCCGGTCCAGCCGATACGGGCGAAGTACGCGTCGAGGTCGAGAGTGCGGTCGTGGTCGGTCGTCATGGTCCGACCGTACGCAACCGGGGCGGCGGAGGCCTCCGACCAAGGGCGGATCCGCCTGGTACGGGGGCCCTGGTCCCCACCGCGGCGGCCGCTGAGGCGGCGGACCCGGGTGATCGGTAGGGCACGGACACCCGGGACCGCACGGTCGGCGGCGCTCAGCGCACCAGCAGGTCGATGACGCCCGTGGTGCCCTCCTCGCCGCCCCGCTCCGCTTCCATGAGGCGCCGCTCCATCAGCGCCAGGTAGGGGGTCAGCAGTTCGGCGCTGACCCCTTGTTCCTCGGCCGTGCGCAGCAGGGTCGCACTGGCCGCGACCTGCATGGCGAGGTTGGAGGCCACGCCCGCGCGGTAGTCGCCGCTCTCCAACTGGGCGGCAGTCGCGTGAGGGCTCGCCGCATACGCGCAATCCACGTGCGACGGCGGACCTTGTTCCGACAGACTTCGCTGGTGACAGCTGATCCCTCATCCGCCTCTGCCTCGTCGCGGGCGCGCGCCCTTGGACATGTCGCTTCCCTTTCCTCGGGGCGGCCGCTGGACCGGGCCCTGCCGCTCACGCTGAACTTCCATCCGGACCGGATGGCGGGCGGCCGTTCGGTTCTGGCCAAGCTGGCCGAGGACGGCGTCTACCACTCGCAGTTCGTCACCGGCACCAGCAATGGCGGACTGACCGCGCACCCCGGCGGCGACCGGTGGCGCTGGGAGAGCCGGATCTTCGGCGGTGCGTACGACGGCGTGCCCGGTGAACAGCGCCCGGTGTACGGGGCGTTGAACTTCCGGCGCAAGGAGGTCGGGGCGGCGCCACGGTTCGGCTCGGCGCACTTCCGGCTGACCGCCGAGGCGCTTTCGCGCACCACGTTCTGCTACCCGGACAGTGCCGCCGACCCCACGGACTTCGGCGTAGCGGACCGTATGCGGCTCATCGAACTGGCCGAGGCCGACAGCCAGGACGCGCTCAACGACTACATCGAGGCGCAGGTGCACGGGCCGGTGGTGCTCGACCGCCACGTGGAGGCCCTGGTCCTCGACCCGAGCCACCGCGGCACCGCCGTGGAGGAAGCCGCCCGCCGACTGCCGTGTGCCACCCAATGGCACGCCGGATTCAGGCTCTCCGTCGACGAGCTGCGCCGCCACGCGGACTACCGCGGACAGGAGTTCGTGGACCTCGGCGCGGAGATTGCGCAGGGCGGCGTGCTCGATCCGCGGGTCATCGGGGACGCGGCGCGGACGGGCCGTTACGAGACGCAGTCGCTGAAGATGGTCTGGCACTGCCTGGCCCGCTTCGGTGCACCGGTCGAGTCCCGGGCAGCGGCACAGGCACCCGCACCGGCCCGCTGAGAGAGGGCCCACCACCAGGATGGCCGGCCCCTGCGGGGCCCTGCCGGGGCCGTGTGGCGGCGGCGCCCCAACCGGCGCGCGGCTGACCGGCCGCCCCGTCAGCAGACCGTGCCCGGCCGGGCCGCGGTAGCCCTCAACAGGTCGCGCACCAGGTCGAAGTCGATGTTCTCCGGCTTGCGGAAGCGCAGGCAGCCCTTGCCCATGTCCTGTCCGGCCAGCCGCTCCTCGAATGCCGCGCGGACATCGGTGCGCAGCAGGTAGATGGAGACGTAGTTCTTCTGGCTCGCGAAGGCGATCTCGGTGACCCCGTCCCGTTCGTAGGCGGGCATCCCGTAGGCCATGATCTCGCTGAAGCCCTTGAGTTCCTGGCGGCACATCAACCGCAGTCTGACCAGGGCGTCCCGGCGCTCCTTCGGCACCTCGGCCAGGTATCCGTCGACGTCCTCCGCCTTGCTCTGCACCATGCGTACACCCTAAGCACTGTCCCGAGGCCGGGAAGGCGGTCTTGCCTCGGACTCGCACACCCCTAACAATGCGCATGACAAAACCGAAGGAACTTCGGTCACAGAGGTCATAGAGGGGACCCCCACATGAAGAAGCCTCTCCTCGGCGCGCTTTTCGCTGTTCTGCTCCTCGGAGCGGGAACGGCACCCGCTGTCGCGGCCACAAGCCACGACGCGGCCGCGCCGCAGAAGACGACACAGGCCCAGCAGATCACGGCCAAGGCGGTCGACTTCGCCGGTACGGTCGCGCTCAGCAACTGCTCGGGCTCCGTGGTCCGCACGGCCGCCTCGCTCCCGAGCGACCCGGCGCTCGTGCTCTCCAACGGGCACTGCCTGGAGACCGGCTTCCCCAGTCCGGGTGAGGTCGTCCTGGGCCGGAAGTCCACCCGCAGTTTCACCCTGCTGAACTCCGCGGGCAGCGGAGTCGGCACCCTGCGCGCCAGCAAGATCGCGTACGGGACGATGACCGACACCGACATATCGCTGTACCAACTCACCCGTACCTACGCCCAGATCGAGAGCACCTACGGCATCAAGGCGCTGGAGCTCAACGCCGCGCACCCGGTCCAGGGCACCGCGATCACGGTCGTCTCCGGCTATTGGAAGCGCACGTACAGCTGCAACATCGACGGTTTCGTCTACCGCATGAAGGAGGGCACGTGGACATGGAAGGACTCGGTCCGCTACACCTCCGCCTGCCAGACCATTGGCGGCACGTCCGGCTCCCCGGTGATCGACAACGCGACCGGCAAGGTCGTCGCCGTCAACAACACCGGTAACGAGGATGGGCTGCAGTGCACGGTCAACAATCCGTGCGAGGTCGACGAGAGCGGCAATGTGACGGTCCGCCAGGGCATCAACTACGCCCAGGAGACGTACGGCATCGTGCCGTGCATCGGCGCCGGCAGCCAGATCGACCTCAACCGGACCGGGTGCACCCTGCCCAAGCCGTAGAGGCCGCGCACATAGGTGGGGCGGCGTCGCGTGGTGCGAGTGGCGGGTTGTCGGGTCCTTTGTCACCGGCCGCCGGCGCAGGCGCCCGACCGCCTGACTGTCGCACACCCGTCCCCGCGCGCCGTGAGATCCCGCAGGTCTCACGGCGCGCTCGTGCGTCGCACCGCCGCCTCGATTCCGTCCAGCAGCACGCCGAGCCCGGCGGTGAACGTCTCGCGCGCCTGACGCTCCAAGTAGGGCACCGGGTCGTCGGCCGGTGGCGGCTCGGGTGCGCTCTCGCTCTCCAGGCGGCCGACGTCCGGGAAGCGGTCGGCGAAGTCCGGGGCCACCTCGCCGAGCAGCGCCGAGCGGGCGAACCACCACTCCTCGTCGGACTGGCCGGTCACCGCCGAGGCCAGCCGGGACTCGGCGACCGTCTGCGCCGAGCCGCGGACGAAGTGGAACAGTGTGCCGATCAGCCGCCGCAGCAGATGCGCGTCGAGCCCGGTCCCGTACAGGAGACGTACGAGGGTGTTGAGGGCGGCGTACTCGTGCGGGCCCAGCACCGGTCGGGCCTGGGAGACCTGGAGCACCCACGGGTGGCGGAGATGGAAGGCGAGGGTGTCCTCCGCCCAGCGCGTGAGGGAAGCACGCCAGTTGTCCGTGTCCGGGTAGTCGGACGGGAGTTCGGCATGCACCGCGTCGTACATCAGGTCCAGGAGCTCGCTCCTGCCGGGGACGTACGTGTAGAGGGCCATGGCCGTCCGGCCCAGCCGCTCGCCCACCGCGCGCATCGAGAGCGCCGCCATGCCGTCCTCGTCGGCGACGGCGACGGCGGCGCTCACGATCGCGTCCACGGTCAGTCCGGGCTTGGGCCCCGACCGGGCCGGTCCCGTTCCGCCCGGTGCCGGAGTGCTCTCCGTGCGCCACAGCAGGGCCATCGAACGGCGGGCGTCGCCCTGTCCCGCGTAGACCACCACTTGCGACTCCTTACGCCATAAAGTAACTTCGCCCAGGCGACTCTTTACGGCATAAGGTATCAGGGAGAAAGCAGGTGACCGATCCGATGAGTCAGTCGCTTCCGGTGTCGTACGTCCAGGTGGTGGGCGTGGAACGGATCACGCCGCGGATGGCGCGCGTCACCTTTACCGGAGATGTGCTGGCCGGCCTGATCGAGGAACGGCCGGATCAGCAGATGAAGCTCTGCTTCCCGAAGGGGCAGGGCGCGCCCGTCCTGCCGGAGCAGGACCCCGACGACACGTACGGGATGCGGTGGTACGAGGCGTACCTCGCGATCCCGGAGGCCGACCGGCCGTGGATGCGGAGCTTCACCGTCCGGGCGTACGACCGTGAGCGCAACGAGATGACCGTCGACTTCGTGCTCCACGGCGACACCGGACCCGCCTCCCGCTGGGGGTGGACCGCGCGGCCCGGGGACGTACTCGGCATGGTCGGCCCGTCCTCGGCGTACGCCCGGCCGCTGCCCGCCTCCGACTGGCTGCTGCTGGCCGGGGACGCGACAGCGCTCCCCGCGATCGGCACGCTGCTCGAAGCGCTGCCGGCCGGGATGCGCGCGGCGGCGTACGTGGCGGTCGCCGACGCGGGGGAGGAGCAGCGGCTCTCGTCCGCCGCCGAGGTGACCGTGCGCTGGGTGCACGCGGGCGAGGAGCTGACGGACGTGGTCCGGGCGGCGGAGCTGCCGGGCGAGGCGGGGGCGGGGGCCGCATGGCTCGCGGGGGAGGCGGGGACCGTACGGACGCTCCGTCGCCACCTGGTCGAGGAGCGCGGGATGCCCAGGCGGGCGGTGGAGTTCAGTGGCTACTGGCGGCGCAGGCTGACCCAGGACGACGCCCCGACCGAGGAGGACCTGGCCTGGGCGAAGGAGCGGGCGGAGGGGTGAGGAGGGGGCACCGTGAGCCGCGCACCGACCGGGACGACCGGACCGCCCGTCCTGCCGGCACCGAGGTCCGCCTGCCGTCCTCGATGACGAAGCGGCCGTCGATCAGGACGTGCGGGATGCCCACCGGCAGTGTGGGCGGCGCCTCGAAGGTCGAGCCCGCGGCGGCGGCGCGGATGACGAGATCCATGGTGTGCGGCCTCCGTGCCCGTGCTCTTTTCCTTCCCCGCCCCGTCCCGCAACCGGGGGCGCCGCCCCCGCACCCCCGCTCCTCGATCGCCGAAGGGGCTGGAGCGGAAATCGAGGACAACGCCCGCAGGGATCAGAAGAACGTGCGGATGTAGTCCGTGACCGTGCCGTCCGCCTCGACAAGCGGAATCAACTGCCACTTGTCGAACGACGTGCACGGGTGCGACAGCCCCATGCCGATCCAGTCCCCGACCTCCAGCTCCGCCCCGGCCTCGGTGCGCAGCCACGCGTGCTGGTCGGACAGCTTGGTGACGGTGATGCCGGTGGCGGCCCGCACCGAGCCGTCCCGCCCGGACCGCACGACCTGCGCCTGCGGAAGATCGAGGTCGTACGCCGCGTCCCGCTTGCCCGCGTTCACGAACGCCTGCTCGTCGGACGGCCGCGAGACGACCTGGGCCCAGAGGCGGAACGCGGGCTGCAGGGCGCCCTCCTCCGGGATCCGGTTGAACGGGGTGAGGTGCAGATAGTGCCCGTCGTCGTGTGAGACGTACGCCCCCGAACGCAGCAACTTGCATACGGAACGGGTGAGTTCGGGAATCTCCGCGAAGACGTCCGCGACCGTGTCGAACCAGGCGCTGCCGCCCGCGCTGATCACGATCCGGTCGTCGGCAGCCAGTGCGGCGAACCGGTCCGCCGCGTCGAAGTCGGCGGCCACCCGGACGAGCCGGTGCAGCCAGTCCCGGACCCGCTCGGTGGACGCGTCCGGCACCTCGCCCTCGTAACCGGCAACTCCGACCAGACGCAGCGTCTCCACCGCGGCCACCGCGTCGGCGACCGCCGCGCAGTCCGCCTCGGTGCGGGCACCCGTGCGGGCCCCCTCGCCGGCGCCGAGTTCCACGACCACGTCGACCCGACGTACCGCACCCGCGGCGCGCAGCGCTTCGTCCATCAGCTCGACGCCGCGCACCGAGTCGACGTAACAGATGAAGTGGAAGTCGGGGTCGGAGTCCAGCTCGCCTGCGAGCCAGCGCAGTGCGACCGCGTCCACGAGCTCGTTGGCGAGGAAGATCCGCTCGATGCCGTACGCGCGGTACACCCGGACCTGGTGCGGAACGGCGGCTGTGATGCCCCACGCGCCGTGCTCCAGCTGCCGGGCGAAGAGCTGCGGCGCCATGGACGTCTTGCCGTGCGGCGCGAACGCGAGGCCGTGACGTTCGGCGTACGTCTCCAGCAGCGCGAGGTTGTGCGCGACGGACTCGGCGGAGAGGGCGAGGACGGGCGTCGTGAAGCCGCCGGTGAAGAGGTTGCGGCGCTCGGCGGCGAGGGCGCCGACCGTGAGCCCGTCGGCGTCGGGCGGGAGCGCCTTGAAGCGGTGGTCGACGTGCTCGGCGGCGAGTTCGCGAAGCGTGTGGGGAGCTGTCGCGACGTCCTCGTCGGCGGCCATGGACCCTCCTCGAAATCTGTTCGTTGCACCATGTGCAACATCCATTGCGCATGTCGCTTGACGCTGTCTAACATCCGAGCCGACGCCGGGTCAATGGTGAGAGCCGGTGCGGAGCGCTGACCAGCGAGGAGCCCCGAGTGTCCGGACCCGCAGCCGCGGGGCGTGGAGCCGCCACCGCCGATGTCGTCTGCCTCGGTGAGTCCATGGTGACGTTCCTGCCCTCGCAGCCCGGCCGTCTCGCCGACGTCCCGTCCTTCGGGCGCGCGATCGGGGGCGCCGCCGGCTTCCTCCCCGCCACTCTCCGCGAACTCCCCGTCCGCGACCGCGTCCGCCACGGCCACCTCATGGCCGCCGCCGTCCTCGCCGTCCCCGGCGACCTCGCCGACCCGCCGGCCCGCGCCCACGCCGACGAACTCGTCGCTCTCGACGCCGCCTGGGGGAGACTTCGTCTCGGTCCCGGCTGGACGGCAGCCGGCCGCGCCGGCATCGACCGGAGCCCGGCTCCGCAGGAGGTACACCCGGCATGAGCCAGACCGTCGACCGAGCACTGAGCATCCTCCCGCTCCTCGCCGAGGGCCCAGCCGACCTCGGCCAGGTCGCCGACCGCCTCGGCGTCCACAAGTCCACCGCGCTCCGCCTGCTCCGTACGCTGCACGAACACGGTCTCGTCTACCGCCGGCAGGACCAGCGCTACCGCCTCGGAGCCCGTCTCTTCGCCCTCGCGCAGGAGGCCGTCGAGAACCTCGACATACGCGAGATCGCCCACCCCCACCTCGTCGAGCTCAACGCGCAGTGCGGGCACACCGTCCATCTCGCGGTGTACGAGGAGGGGGAAGTCCTCTACATCGACAAGGTCGAGAGCCGCTACGCCGTCCGGATGTACTCGCGGATCGGCAAGCCCGTCGCGATCACCGCCGCCGCCGTCGCCAAGCTGCTGCTCGCGGATCTGTCCGAGCCCGAGCGGCGGGCGATCGCCGAGAAGCTCGACTACCCCATGTACACGTCCCGTTCGGTCCCGGACGCCGGCGCCTTCCTCAAGGAGCTCGCCGTCGTCCGCGAACAGGGCTGGGCCACCGACCTCGGTGGCCACGAGGAGTCCATCAACTGCGTCGGAGCCCCGATCCGCGGCGCGGACGGCCGTGTCGTCGCCGCCCTGTCGGTCTCCGCACCCAATGTGGTGGTCACGGCCGAGGAACTCCTCACCCTGCTCCCGCTGGTGCGCCGCACCGCCGACACCATCAGCCGGGAGTGCTCCGGCACCAACCGACCCGAGAAAGCCTGAACCGCGATGACCGAGAAGACCGCCCTCACCCCCAGCACCCAGACCACGCCGCCCGCCAAGTTTTCGCACGGCGTGAAGAAGGGGAACATCCTCCAGGTCGCCGGCCAGGTCGGCTTCCTGCCCGCCGTCGAGGGCCGGACCCCCACCCCGGCCGGCCCGACGCTGCGCGAGCAGACCCTCCAGACGTTCGCCAACGTCAAGGCGATCCTGGAGGAGGGCGGCGCGAGCTGGGACGACGTGATGATGATGCGCGTCTACCTCACGGACGTGGACCACTTCGCGGAGATGAACGAGATCTACAACACGTACTTCGGCGAGCAGAACCTCAAGGAGGCCCCTGCCGCCCGTACGACGGTGTACGTCGGCCTCCCCCAGGGCCTGCTGATCGAGATCGACGCGCTCGCCGTCCTCGGCTGAACGATCCCCGACCGACCCGCTTGCCTCACCCCCACCACCGCGCCCCACGGCACGGCGCCCCGCATCGAGGGGGGCGCCGTGCCGAGCCCCACTGCTGGCGGACGCGCATCCTGCGCAGTGGTCAGATGGCCATGACCGGACGTCGTAGTGGGGGATCCGTAGACCGTGCCGTCGCAGCCGAGCATCGAACCACTCGTGTCCCATCGAGTTGTCAAGACCTCTGACGGCAGCAGCTGTGATCGGCGGGCTCGGCGGCCGTGGTGGGTGCGACGGAATCGTGAGGTCCAGTGGTCCGGACCGCTGTCGGCCGAAGTTGCCCGGAGGCAGCCTCCGTTGACACTTTCCGGTGATCTTTTCGCGCGCGGTTCGAGCTCTCTCGCGCGTGGGCGGGCCGAGATCGCCGGACAGTGACCGAGCCCCGCCTCCGGAGCCTGTCGTTGATCCGCGGAGATCCATTCTGACGTGCGCAAACGAATTCTGAGCGTGGGGAATCGGAACGGAATCCGGTAACCCTCCGCAGTGGTACGGAAATTAACGAGTCTCGGTTTCGTCCGATTTCGCACCAGCGTGATGCGTGCGAGTCGCCCCCGCACCGCGCACACCTTGTCGTACTGGCCTCCGAAAAGTGTTCACTGGCTGGTAGGACGTGGATAAAGTGCTGACGCAGAAGCACGGAGCAGGAGCGATTGCGGCCGTTGTCGTCACGGCAACGGCCGGAGCCGAACGGGGAACCAGCGTGCCGACCGCAATAACAGTGACCAGTGCTGATCTCGTGCTGCCGCCGACCGACCAGCAGACACCGACAGCCGCTTTACTCCGGGCTCCGGAAGACCAGACCATGGACCAGGCGATCGGTGACATGCATGTGCTGCTGGAGCAGCACGGGTATGTCGTCGCCATCTATGCGGCCAACCTGCCGATCGCCCATGAGCGCAGGATGCACTCCGTCAGATCGGTCCTGGAAAGTGACCGGATCGCCCTGCTCAAGGTGGATCTGCCACCCTTGGGCATCGCCGTACTGGTGCGTCAGTTGCGTCAGTTGTCGATCTGCGACTTCAGCCCGGGGGTGGTGGCATCCGCCGCCCGGCTGCTGCCCCACTACATCCACGCCGGCGCCCTGCTGAACTCCGTCACCAAACTGGACCGGGTTCCGGTCAGCCTGAAGACGCACGCCAAGTCCTGGGTCCCGGGCTCCCAGTTCGCCGTCCTCGCGGGCCCGAACCCGCAGCTCATCAAGGTCGGTCCGACCGTCAAACCTCTGGACGGGCCCGAATTCGCCACGGATCTGGTGGTCGCCAAGGGGCAGTCGCAGTCCGAATGGGTGCAGCAGACCTTGGCCCCTGCATGGAAGGTCCAGGCCATTCACGAGGCCGCCCTGCCTTCCGATTCCTCCGGCTGGTGGGGAACCGGAAAGCTGGTGGAATTCGCCGCTTACCTTCCGGACATCTCCGTGCTGTACCAACTTGTCGCATCGGTAAGGCGGGAGATCTGCCACTGGTGCGGAATGGAGCTCATCGGGGATCGTTGCGGATTCTGTACGTCACCGCTTCACGTCCCCGAGAACCGAATGCCTTCCAGCGGTGTCCTCAGTCAGGGGGCGCCTGCACCGCCGGGATGCTAGCGCTCCCGGATTCCTCCACAACCGCATATCTGCACGTACCGCTCCCCGACCACCGCTCCTGCGCCCCGCTCCCTGTCATATGCCGTCCCCATCGAGCTGAACACAAGGCTCATAGACAGGTCTACGCGCAGATACAGACGCAGATTCGGACATAAACCGAGTCACCGCACATCCTTCTGTCCGCTGCCCCACGCATCGATTCGAACGAGGTTGTCCGGCCCATGAACTCCCGCCAGCGCCGCGGCGTGATACTCCTGCTCCTGTCGGTCCTGTGCGCCTTCGGCGCCTTCGCCGGCGTGCTCTCGGTGATCAGCGACGTCAACTCGAAGGTCGGACCCGAGGTCTCCGCCTACCAGGTGAAGTCCAACGTCGCCCCCTACACGGCGCTGTCCTCCGGGCAGTTCAAAAAGATCACGATGCCGAAGCGCTGGCTCTCGACCAACGCCGTGACCGACCTCGCCGAGATCAACGGCAAGATAGCCGTCACCCAGCTGCGCGAGGGCTCGCTGCTCCAGTCGGACATGATGCAGAAGCGTCCCGAACTGCAGCCCGGTGAGCAGGAGATCGCCATCATGATCGACGCCGCGACCGGTGTCGCGGGCAAGATCACCCCCGGTGCGACGGTCAACGTCTATGCCACCTTCGCCGGGGAACGGGACGGCGCGCAGTCCCAGTCGAAGGTCATCGTCTCCAACGCCAAGGTCCTGGACGTCGGCAAGCTGACCGCCCTGGAACCGGGCCGGGACGCCAAGTCGAACATGGGCACCGAGGCCGTCCCGATCACCTTCGCGCTCAACACGCTCGACACCCAGCGCATCGCGTATGCCGAGTCCTTCGCGGAGCACGTACGCCTTGCGCTCGTCGCCTCCGGCAGCGACAGCACCATCCGCCCGGGCGACCGCACCTACACGCTCGACAAGGACAAGTGAGGATCGAATGACCACGAGGATCCTCCCGGCAGTCGGCGACGCCGACGCGGCCAGGTCCGTCACCACCCTGCTCAGCCAGCTCCCCGACGCCGAGCCAGGGGCTCCCGTCGGCGACTCGACGCAGCTGATCGACACCCTCGCCCGGCTCGCGGGCGAGTCGATCGACGAACTGCCCGAGGTCGTGCTGGTCCATGAGCGGATCGGCCCGGTGCCGGCTCTGGAACTGATCCGGGAGGTCTCGCTGCGCTTCCCCGCCATCGGGGTCGTGCTGATCACCGCCGACGCCAGCTCCAGCCTGTTCGCCGCGGCGATGGAGTCCGGCGCACGCGGCCTGGTCACCCTTCCGCTGAGTTACGAGGAACTGGTCAGCAGGGTCCAGTCCGCCGGCCAGTGGTCGGTCGGCGTACGCCGCCACCTCGGCACCGGCGGAGATGTCTTCACCGGTCCCGGCGGCACGGTCGTCACGGTCAGCGGCGCCAAGGGCGGTGTGGGCGCCACCGTCACCGCGGTCCAGCTCGCCCTGGCCGCCCAGGCGTCGGGCCGTACGGTCGCCCTCGTCGACATGGACCTCCAGGCCGGCGACATCGCCTCGTACCTCGATGTGCAGTTCCGGCGCTCCGTCGTCGACCTGGCGGCGATCACCGACATCTCTCCCCGCGTCCTGTCCGACGCCGTGTTCAGCCACAGCTCCGGCCTCGCCCTGCTGCTGGCGCCCGGCGACGGCGAACGCGGCGAGGAGGTCAGCGACCGGTCGGCCCGCCAGATCGTCAGCGCCCTGCGGTCGCGGTACGAGGTCGTGGTCATCGACTGCGGCAGCCAGCTCCAGGGCGCGAGCGCGGCGGCCATCGAAATGGCGGACACGGCGCTGCTGGTCACCACCCCGGACGTGATCGCGGTGCGCGGCGCGAAGCGCACCGTACGGATGTGGGACCGGCTGCAGATCCGCAAGGCGGAGGAGACGCTCACCCTCGTCAACCGGTTCATCCGCAACACCGAGATCCAGCCCCCGCTGATCGAGAAGATCACCGGGACCCGGATGGCGAACACGGCCGTCCCCGCGAACTTCAAGGAGCTCCAGGGCGCCGTCGACGCGGGGCGGATGCATGAACTCGATGCCAAGAGCACGGTGAAGCAGGCGCTGTGGGGCCTGGCCGGAGAGCTGGGGATCGTCAAGGTCCCCGAAAACGCGGACAAGCGCGGCAAGTTCAAGAACGACCGGGGCTCGATCGGACGCCCGCGCCGATGGCGCGACGGTGACACCGGGGGCCGTGCGACGACCGAGGAGGCACGTTGAGCCATGACGACCACCGAAATGAACGGCCCCGGAATACGGGAGACGCGAGAGGTACGGGGAGGGCGTTACGGCGCGCCTGTCCGCGAGGGGATCAGCGGGAGGCGCACGCGTGATCGTGGCCAGACCGCGATCGAGTTCCTGGGCGTGACGCCGCTGATCATCCTGCTGATGCTCGTGCTGTGGCAGTGCGCGCTGATCGGCTACACCTTCTCCCTGGCGGGGAACGCGGCGGACGAGGCGGCGCACAAGGGGGCCATCTCGCAGGGTCTGCGGTTCAAGGAGTGCCGGGACGCTGCCGAGGAGCACCTGCCGGAGGCTTGGCGGGACGGCTTGAGGTCGTCGAAGTGCCGTGCCAAGTCCGGCCTGTACACGGCCGAGGTCAAGCTGCAGGTGCCGGTCCTGGTGCCCGGCATCCTCAACTGGAAGTTCCCGGTCACCGGCTATGCGGCCGCGCCGCTGGAGGGCTGAGCGATGAGCATGCGCACGCACACACCCGGCCGGACGGCCGCTGTCACCACTCGCCGTGAGTGCGGCCAGGTCGCCATCGAGTATCTGGGCTTCATCCCCCTGCTGCTCCTGGTCGGCCTCCTCGCGATTCAGGCGGGCCTCGCCGCGTACGCCGCCAACCAGGCGGGCACCGGGGCCCGCACGGGAGCCCGTATGGCCAGCATGTCTTCAGGCGGCTGCGACGAGCAGGCGGCCAAGGACGCGATGAGCGGCTGGACCGCCGACCGGGCCGAGGTCTACGGGCCCTCCTCCTTCGACGAGGTCACCTGCACGGTCAGCGTCGACGTGCCCGACATCATCCCGGGCGTCCATATCTGGGGCCGGGCCGAACGCAGTTCCACGATGCCCCGCACCTGACCCGCGGCGCACCGCACCGCTGTCTCAGCGGCGGATCACCAAGCAAGTGGGAACGAGGAGTTACGGAATGAGTCTGCGGGCACGCATGACCGCCCCCGAGAAGAACAGCGGGGCGAGGGAGGACGGCCACATGGTCGCCACCTACCGCGCCAAGCTGCTCGAAGAGATCGACCTGGCGGAGATGTCCTCGCTCGCCGCGGCCGACCGGCGGGCTCGGCTGGAGCGCGTCCTCAGCCACATCATCAGCCGTGAGGGCCCGGTCCTCTCGACCGTCGAGCGCACGCAACTGATCCGCCGGGTCGTCGACGAGGCTCTCGGCCTCGGCATCCTGGAACCGCTCCTCGAAGACGCGTCCATCACGGAAATCATGGTGAACGGCCCTGACCAGATCTTCGTCGAGCGCAGCGGCAAGGTCGAGCAGCTCCCGATGCGCTTCGGTTCGCACGAGCAGCTGATGCAGACCATCGAGCGCATCGTGTCGACCGTCAACCGCCGGGTCGACGAGTCGAATCCGATGGTCGACGCCCGCCTGCCCAGCGGCGAGCGTGTCAATGTGATCATCCCGCCGCTCTCGCTGTCCGGTGCGACGCTCACCATCCGACGCTTCCCGCGGGCCTTCACGCTCCAGGAGATGATCAGCATCGGCTCGCTCGACGAGCAGATGCTGATCCTGCTCTCCGGGCTCGTCCAGGCCAAGCTCAACGTCATCGTCTCCGGCGCCACCGGCACGGGCAAGACGACCCTGCTCAACGCGCTCTCCGGGCTCATCCCGGACAGCGAGCGCATCGTCACCATCGAGGACTCCGCCGAGCTCCAGCTTCAGCAGAGCCACGTGATCCGGCTGGAGTCCCGTCCGGCGAACGTCGAGGGGAAGGGCCAGATCACCATCCGTGATCTGGTCCGCAACTCCCTGCGTATGCGCCCCGACCGGATCGTCGTCGGTGAGGTCCGTGGCGGCGAATCGCTCGACATGCTCCAGGCGATGTCGACCGGTCACGACGGCTCGCTCGCCACCGTCCACGCCAACAACGCCGAGGACGCGCTCATGCGTCTGCAGACCCTGGCCTCGATGTCCGAGATCAAGATCCCGTTCGAGGCACTGCACGACCAGATCAACAGCGCCGTCGATGTCATCGTCCAGCTCACCCGGCACGCCGACGGCTCCCGCAAGGTCACCGAGATCGCCGTCCTCGACTCGCACGGCCGCGACCCCTACCGCATCGTGACCGTCGCCCGGTTCAACGCCCAGCCGATGGCCGCCGACGGGCGGATCTACGGCGAGTTCCAGTACCTCCCGATCCCGCGCAAGATTGCCGACCGTCTCTACATGGCCAGCCAGCCCATCCCGCAGGCCTTCGGAGTCGCCGCGTCCGCCGAACAGCTCGCCACCCGAGAGGCCAACTAGGTACCTGTGCCATGACAAATCTTCCTCTTCTCACGATCGGCGTCACGCTGCTCTGCGGCGTGACGGGCGTCATGGGCCTGCACGCCTACACCGGCGGGAAGGCCGACCAGGAAGCGCTGGTCGACCGGCTGTCGCACACCGGCCAGATCCCCGAGGCGGGGCGCCACCGTCGCTTCCGGGGTGTCGACCGCAGGCTGCGCAAGACCGGTCTGGGCCGCAAGCTCGAACTGAAGCTGGCCGCCACCGGGCTCGACATCACGCCGGGCGAATTCTTCATCTACGCGCTCGCCGCCATGGCCGGACTCTGGATGATCGCCTCGTCGATCCTCGCCAGCTTCTTCGGCCCGGTCGCGGCCCTCATCGGGCTTTGGGGCACCAACGCCTTCCTGAACTGGCAGCGGACCAAACGCACGGAGCGCTTCATCAACCAGCTTCCCGAGCTCGCCCGCATCCTCGCCAACGCCACCCAGGCCGGACTCGCCCTCCGTACGTCCATCAGCATGGCGGCGGACGAGATGGAGGACCCGGCGGGCGAGGAACTGGCCCGGGTCGCCCGCCGCCTCGCCGTCGGCGAATCCCTCGACGACGCGCTGAGCGAACTGACCGACCGGCTGCCGTCGCGCGAACTCGTCGTCCTCGTGACGACGCTCGTCCTCTCCAACCGGGCGGGCGGTACGGTCGTCAGCTCCCTGCGCAACCTCACCGAGACGCTGGAGGAGCGCAAGGAGACCCGGCGCGAGGTCAAGACCCAGCTGTCCCAGGTGACCGTCACCGCCTACGCCGTCCCCGTCTTCGGCCTGGGCGCCATGCTCCTGATGAACGCCGTGATGCCCGGCGCACTCGACCGCATGACCGGCGCCCTCATCGGCCAGGTCGCGGTGATCGTCGCCATCGTCCTGTACGCGATCGGATTCATCGTGATCCGTCGCCTGTCCCGAATCGACGTCTGATGGGCGGGGCGAACATGGGCCTGCTGCTCGCAGGCGTCGTAGGACTCGCGGTGTTCGGAGCCATTGCCGGTATCCGCATGTACCGGGCGGACGCCAAACTGCCCGGTGACCTCGCGATCGCCCTGGAGGTCGGTGCCACCCGCACCAACGCGATGGGTTCCGGCATCGACCGGATGGGCATGCGCTGGGCCCCCATGGTGCTGCGGATGATGGGCCCCAAGGCGGTCAACAAGAAGCGCCGCCAGATCGACATGGCGGGCAACCCGGGCGGTCTGACCATTGACCGTTACGCCGCCCGTCGCTTCGTCTACGGCGCCCTCGGCGCGTTCGGCGCGCTCACGATGTTGATGCGCGGGCAGCTTTTCCTCGCCATTGTGCTGATCGCCTTCGGCCTGTTCTGGTCCGAGGTCGGCATCCTGGCGGCGGTTCGCGTCCGCAGGGACCACATCGACCGGACGCTCCCCGACTTTCTCGACGTCCTCGCCGTCGTCGTCTCCGCGGGCCTTGGCTTCCGTCAGGCGCTCGGCCGCGTCGCGGAGAAGTACGAGGGTCCCTGGGCCGACGAACTCCGCATCACCCTGCGCCAGATGGACATGGGAGTGAGCCGCCGCGAGGCGTTCGAGCAGCTGCGCAAGCGCAACGACTCGGAACAGGTCGCGATGTTCGTGACCACGCTCCAGCAGGGTGAGGAGCTTGGTGCGCCGATCGTCGAGACGCTGATCCAGATCGCCAACGACATGCGGCGCACGGATGCCCAGAACGCCCGCCGGAAGGCGGCCAGGGCCGTTCCCAAGGCGACCTTCGCGGTCACCACCTTCCTGCTCCCCGGAACCCTGGTGTTGCTGACGGTCGGCTTCGTCTACGGAGCCAATGTCGACTTCGGCTTCCTCACGGGCGGATGACATGGACGGTGGAGCCGATGAGCACGATCTACCGGAGGAGGTGACAAGCACATGTCGTTCCCACTCGGCAGCGCGCAGGCGGGACTGAATGCGGAGGTGCGTCAAGCGATCGCCGACCCCGGGCCGCGCCCGGCGTTCGCGATCCAGCTCAACGCGCTCCAGGCGATGTGCCGGCAGGTCTTCGGCTTCCGGCTCGCGATGATTGCCATAGCTACACCGTTCGCGATCGACCACACCGCACCGGGACCAGCCACCTGGTTGATCGGCGCGGCGATCCTCATCACCTTCATGGGCTCGTACGTCCTCTTCCGCGACTGGGAGCGCTTCGGTCCCGTCCTGCTCCGCCACCCCTGGCTGCTCGGCATAGACGCACTGTTCGGCGCCCTGCTGCTGATCACCGCCACGCCCGAGTCCACCCTCGCGTACGTCACCGTCTGCACCCCGCTGCTGGCCGGACTCGTCTACGGCTGGCGGGGCGCGGCAGTCTTCGCGGCCCTTCAGACGGTGATCGTCTTCGGCGTGTACGCCACCGACCCGAAGCTGGAGTCCGCCGACGCGACGGCGTTACTCCTCCCCGGCTTCTGCGTGATCGCGGGCGCCGTCGGGGTCACGCTGCGCAATCTGCTCCTGCGCTTCGGCACCGCCAGCCAGGCGCTCACCGAGACCAGGGCACGGCTCGCGGTGAACGAGGCGGTGGAGGGCGAGCGCACCCGGCTCGCCCGGGAGATGCACGACTCGGTGGCCAAGACCCTGCACGGTCTGGCGCTGGCCGCGGACGGTCTGGCCAGCTCCTCCGACCGGATGGATCCGCTCACCGTCAAGCACCAGGCCGAACTAGTCGCCCGCTCCGCCCGCCGGGCTGCGGCGGAATCGCGGGAACTCCTCTCCGACCTGCGCCGCGAGTCCGGACTCGACGGGGGAGTGGACGTCGTCAGCGAGCTCCGTGCCCGCGCGGATGACTTCACCCGCCGCCACGGACTCACGGCCACCTTCCGGATGCTCAACGAGGCCCCCGTCCCGTCCGTGCCGCAGGTGGTCGCCCGCCAGCTGCTCACGGTCGCCTCCGAAGCGATGGAGAACGCCCATCGCCATGCGCACCCCACCTATCTCGTCGTGCTCGCAGGCGTGAAGGGCGATGTCCTGCGCGTCAGCGTGTACGACGACGGGCGCGGCCTGCCCCCGGGCACGACGCTCGACGACCTCAGGCGCGCCGGTCACTTCGGTCTCGTCGGCATGGTCGAACGCGCCGCTTCGATCGGCGCCCGTATCCGCATCGGCAGGGGCAAGGCGGTCAAGGGCACCGAAGTACGCCTCGAACTCCCGGTGGCCGCGCTCGTCGCCGTCCCGGAAGCACAGCAAGTGAACTGACCCGTTCCACCCACCCCCACCCCCCATAAATCCTGAGAGGAGGTCGCAGAATGCCGGACGATGTCTCCCGCGCGTCGGGCCAGAACTGGGCGGCACAGAACCACACCTCCCAGCACACGTCCTCGCACCTCACCCCGCTCAACTCGGAGCTCAGCTCCTCCGGGTTCTCCGTCCCCCAGCAGCCCGCGGCATCCGAGGTCACACCTCCCTTCCCCGCAGCCCCGCCCCTGGCTCTCCCCAGCCCCCTGCGGGTCGTCGTCGCCGACGACAACCCCGTGGTCCGGGCCGGCCTGGGCGTGCTGCTCTCCGGCCGTGAAGACATCGAAGTCGTGGCGGAGGCCACGGACGGCCGCCAGGCCTACGACATGGCCGTGCAGCACCGCCCGGACGTCGTCCTGCTCGACGTCCGCATGCCGGGTGTCGACGGCATCTCGGCCCTGCCCCACCTCGTACGGGTGGCCCCAGTCATGATGCTGACCTACAGCCGCGAGAGCGAGATCGTCCACGAGGCGCTGCGGCTGGGCGCCGGTGGCTATCTGGTGCACGGCGAGTTCACGGCGGACCAACTGGTGCAGGCGGTACGGGACACCAAGAGCGGCCGCGCCCACTTCACCGCGACCGCGGCGAACGCGCTCCTGGCCCATATGCGGCAGGGAACGGGACCCCAGGGGCAACCCCTTCCGGAAGGGCTGGGCACGGCGCTGACCACGGGCGTTCCCTACCCGGGGCCCGGATACGACGGACACCCGGCGAACGTGATGCAGCAGAACGGTGCGCAAGCACATGGTTCCGGACCCGAAATGGTTCCACCTGCGCCGCAACCGGCCCGAACCGCTCAGGGTCTTTCGCATCTGCAACCGGTTGTGGCACAGTCGTCACTGACCGGGACGCCGGGATCGGCGCCCAACAGGCGGCAGTACGGTCTGAGTTCGCGGGAGGTGGAGGTCATGGAACTGATCGCGTCCGGCATGAGCAATCAGCAGATCGCCGCCACCTGCTTCATCAGCGAGAAGACGGTCAAGAACCACATCAACCGCATCTTCACCAAGCTCCACAGCGGCAGCCGCAGCGAGGCGATCGCCCGCTGGCTCGGTACGGCCCCGGCGGGTGGGTCCGGCGCACGGGGGACTGGTGGCCGTGGCTGAGGCGAAGGTCCTGACATCGGACAGCGGTGCCGGACGCGGGACCCAACTCCCCTTTTGGGCCCGGGAATGGGCCCTGGGACCCTCCGGCGGGCAGGGTGTGCGGCCGTATGTTTCTCATGTCGCCAGCGGCACCGGCCAGGAGGAAGCCGGTACCGCGGGCGGCACCAGAGAAACGTGCGAGTCGGCCGGCTACCGGTCGGCCGAACCGGGAGGGGAACACCATGTCGGACATCACCCTGAAGGCCGCCGTGCGCGTCAACGGCTGGGCCAACACCGCCGTCAGCAAGATCCAGAAGCGTTACGAGGCCAAGGACCGTGGCCAGACGGCCTTCGAGTACCTGGGCATCATCCTCGTGGTCGTGGCGATCATCGGGGCGATCGTGGCTACGGGTATCGGTGGCGCGATCAGCCAGAGGATCCGGACCCTGGTGGACAGCATCACCGCTCAGTGATGATTGGTCGTTCACGCAACGATGCAGGGCAGGCCTTCCCCATCTATGTAGTGATGGTGGCGGGTCTGCTCTTCCTCGTGTTCGCATTCTTTGCCGTCGGTAAGGCTGCTGCCTTGCGTAATGGGGCCCAGGGCGCGGCGGACGCCGCCGCGCTGGCTGCTGCGCAAAAGACTCGTGAGGATTTTGAGGCTCCATTCCTCGCCTCGCTTCCTGAGGACACGCTGGAACTGTTCCTACAGGGCCACGCGGTTACCGGATGCCCTGCGGCTCAGGCACTTGCCGCAGCGAATCAGGCTGACGTCTTCGGCACCGGCTGCCAGTGGATACCTGGCGGCTATCGAGACCGGATCACAGTTGAGGTCAAGGGCCGCAAACCGGTCAACTCATCTGTGATTTCCGGTTCGGAGAAGACGTTCGCCAAGGCCAAGGCCACTGCCGTTGTCGAGTTCCGTTGTCCCGGATGGAAGTCCGTGGATCTCAACCACGACAGCATCCGGGACGTGTTCTTCTTCCATTGCGACGGCAAGCTGCTCGAAATCAGGCCGAGCAGCCCCCCGCCCTGGTCCGAGGTGAGCAAGATTCTCTACGACGTGCACCTGGTCGACAATTGACAGCGAACGACGAGTAAAGGAATCAGAACCCATGAGCATTCGGCGCACCACCAAGTCCCGAAGGGTAGCGGCAGCTGTCTTGCTGACAGCGGCATTGGCCCTGGCTGTCACCGGGTGCGGTGCTGACGACGGTGGCGGAAAGACGAAGGACACGGGTTCTGAGTCGTCCCCCACGCCTTCCAAGTCCTCTGATGGGGACAAGGGTGCAAAGCAGGAGGACACCGCCGCCGGGGACAATGTGGACCCGAATGTGAAGCTCGCCGAGGCTAAGGGAGACGGGCTGACGCTTGTCGTCAATCAAGTGAAGCGAGACTCTGGAGGGTTCGTCACCGTTCAGGCGCAGATCAAGAACGAGAGTGACCAGACGCGCAATACCAGTGCATGGGCAGGCTTGGAGAGCGCGATCTCCTCCAAGAATCCGAACTCTGTCGCTGGTGCCACGCTGGTGGATAAAGCCGGGAAGAAGCGCTACTACGTACTGCGTGACACGGAGAATCGGTGCCTTTGCACCACAAGCATCCCTCCTTTGCTGGCAGGCAAGACGATTCCAGTTTTCATGCAGTTCCCGGCGCCACCGAGTACGACAACCGAGGTTGACTTCACCCTGCCGTCGTTCGCGACGACTTCCCTGAAGATCTCAGAGTGACGGCTGACATGACCTACACCCGAACTCGGATGAAGCCAATCGGCTTCGCCGGACTCTCTGTTGCGTCAGCCATGGTGGTGGCCACTGCCATGTTGTTCGGGTCGTCGTCGGCGTCCCGCTCGATGTCCTCGGCCGGTCCCGATCGGGCCGGCTCGGAAGCACGTCGTCAACATGACCCGCGCCATGGCCATCGACCACGGCCCCGACAACATCCGCGTGAACTGCGTCTGCCCCGGTGACACGGCGACCGGGATGC
>NZ_JBFBCG010000028.1:0-94771 GCF_040683105.1 Streptomyces sp. NPDC051020
TTCGCACTTCCTAATCGGCGGCCGAGTCGTCGTGGGGTGCCGGGTGGCGAAGCGTTTCGAGCCACGAGGGGCAGCCCTCTGATAGCCACACCCGGCACCCCTGGGTGACCCAACCCTACGAATGGCTCGATCGACCCGATCAAGAAGGTAGAGCCCTCTGAGAGCCTGATCCGATCCACTGCGAAGGCTCGGCCTGTGTCGCCAGGCCGGGCCTTCGGTCTATTCCTGCACGATCTCGGCGATCCGCTGGAGTTCTGCGGATCTCTCCAAAACAACCACCCCCGCCCCTGAGGCCTTCTTCCCCACCCGGCCGCCACCTTGACGACCACGTCCGTCCGTACTTGCCTGAGCACTTCAACGAGTACGCCGACACTCAGACCGCAATCAACCGTCCCAGACCGCTCACACAGCGTCATGAAGTTGCGGGCCTCAGCCGCGAATACGCGACACCTCAACATGCGAGCTCACCAGTCGCTGTACCGCTGTGCCCAAGGCCGGTGACGTGGTCCACCACCCCGTCCAGACCCAGATCACGCCCCACTCCACAGCCCCTTCCGTCACCCCCGTACCCGATATCCGGGCTGGACGGCAGGGGTGTCGGAGTAAAGCGGGCGCGGGTATAGGCGAACTGCTCCGGCGGGGCGGGCGAACCTGGTACAAGTACAGGCTGCCTCCGGACGGCTTCACTGTCCTGGGAGAGGAGAGCCTGACGGCGGCGGGCTTCAGGCAGGCCGCCTGAACGCGCCGCGCGTGGGTTCTGGTTCAGCGGCGGATGAGGCCGAGGTCGGTGGCGGTTGCCACGGCGGCGGTGCGGGAGTCGACGCCGAGTTTGGTGTAGATGCGGGCCAGGTGGGATTTGACGGTGCCCTCGGTGAGGTGGAGCCGCTGGCCGATCGCCTGGTTGGACAGGCCCTCGGCGACCAGTGCGAGGACTTCGGTCTCGCGCCGGGTCAGGGCGGTGGCGGGGGTGCGGAGCCGGTTCATGAGGCGATCAGCGACCGCGGGGGCCAGCGTGGTGCGTCCGGTGGCGGCGGTGCGTACGGCGGCGGCCAGGTCCTCGGGCGGGGCGTCCTTGAGGAGGTAGCCGGTGGCGCCGGCCTCGATGGCGGGCAGGGTGTCGGCGTCGGAGTCGTAGGTGGTGACTACCAGCACGCGGGGGGCGCCGGGCCGGGCGGTGATCTGGGCGGTGGCCTCGGCACCGCCCATGCCCTTGCCGAACTGCAGGTCCATCAGGACGACGTCGATGTCGCTCTGGGCGGCGCGGGCGACGGCTTCCTCGGCGGTGGCGGCCTCGGCCACCACGGTGAGGCCGGGTTCGGTCTCCAGCACGGCGCGGAGCCCGGCTCGCACCACCGGGTGGTCGTCGGCCAGGAGCAGTCGGATGGGGCTGTCGGTCACCGGTGGGCCTCGGGTTCGCTGTCGGCGGGCGGGGTCAGGGGGAGCTGGGCGGCCAGGGCGGTGCCGTGGCCGGGGGCGGATTCGACGGTGAGGGTACCGCCGAGGGCGCGCATACGGGCGCGCATGGCGGCCAGGCCGAAGCCGCCGCCTTCAGGGTCGGGGGCGGGCAACCGGTCGGGGTCGAAGCCGGTGCCGTCGTCGACGATGTCGAGGACGATGCGGTCGCCGAGGTAGCTGAGGGTGACTTCGGCGGTGGTGGCTTGGGCGTGGCGGACGGTGTTCGCGAGGGCGGATTGGGAGATGCGCAGCAGGGCGACCTCGTGCGCGGTCGGCAGCTGTGCTGGGTCGTTGGTGAGGTGGAAGCGTGCGGTGATCCGGTGCCGGGTGGAGGTGGTGGCGCACAGGCGTTCCAGCGCGCCGGCCAGGGTGGCACCTTCCAGGGCGGGCGGGGTGAGGGCGGCGACGAAGCGGCGGGCCTCGGCGAGGTTGTCCACGGCGGCCTGGCGGGCCTGGTCCACGTATCCGGCGGCGCTCTCCGGTGCGCCGGGCAGGGCGCGTTCGGCGGCGCGCAGCAGCAGCTGGATGCTGGAGAGCCCTTGGGCGAGGGTGTCGTGGATCTCGCGGGCCAGGCGCTCGCGTTCGGCCAGCACCCCGGCGGTGTGCTGGGCGCGGGCAAGGTCGGCGCGGGTGGTGGTGAGTTCCTCGATCAGGCGGCGGCGCTGTTCGCTCTCCCGGTACAGGGCCTGGTAGCCCCACACCACCGCGACCGCGACGGCGGCACCCAGCGCCGGGCCGATCGCCATGGCGAGGCTGAAGGACCCCTGGTGGGCTGCGAAGGCGGTGATCGCCGTGAGGGCGGTGGCGGCCACGGCGGCCAGTCCGGCACGGCGGGGCAGCAGGTGGAGCTGGAGGAAGTACAGCGGGAAGGCGAGCCAGACCCCGTCGGCGGACAGGACCAGCAGCACCAGCCAGCAGGCGCCGACGGCGGCTAGCCACAGTGCGGCCGCCCGCGGGGAACGGCGGATGCGCGGCAGGGCTGGACCGGCCGCGTACACCAGAGCGGACGCTGCGGCTGCGGCGACGGTTGTCGCGGCGTAGGGCCGGTTGTCGGCCACGGCCCGGCCCGCGGCCAGGACGAGGAGGGCGACGATCAGCAGGTGCAGGCACCAGGCCAGGGCCCGGGTGGTCGGGGTCAGAGCGGGAGCGGTGGTGTTCACAGTCCCTCCAGCCTAAGGACGCATGCCCCAAGGCGGCCTCCATCGAAAGTTACAACCCGCCTGCCGCCCTTCGATCCGTGAAGTGCCCTCCTCCGCCAGATGTCCGGGCGGGGGGTCGGCGGCGATGGTGGAGACATACCGAGTCCACCGCAAGAAAGGGCAGGCCAAAGCCGTGTTCGTCGCCTGGAGAGACCTGAAGTTCGCCAAGGGGCGCTTCGCCCTGATGGGCACCGTCATCGTGCTCATCACCCTGTTGGTCGGCCTGCTGTCCGGGCTGACCGCCGGGCTGGGCCAGCAGAACGTCTCCGCCATCACCGGCCTGCCCGCCGACAAGATCGCCTTCCAGGCGCCCAGCGGCGGACAGAAACTGTCGTACGCCAACTCCACCGTCACCCAGCAGCAGTGGCGGCAGTGGGCCAAGGCCCCCGGAGTCACCAGCGCCGAACCGCTGGGGATCACCACCACCAAGGCCACCGCCGGGGACAAGAGCTCCGGGGTCTCCGCCTTCGGCGTGACGCCCGGCTCCTCCCTGGCCCCGGAGAGCAGCCGGATCAACGACCAGTCGGCGGTGCTGTCCACCAAGGCCGCCGACGACCTCGGTGTGAAGCCCGGCGACGCCTTCACCCTGGCCGGTCAGCAGCTGACCGTGGCCGCCGTCCAGGGCGACGCCTTCTTCAGCCACACTCCGGTCGTCTGGACCAGCCTGAACACCTGGCACAAGGTCGCGCCTCCCACCGCCGGAGGCGACGGCCCGACCGCGACCGTGATCGCCCTGAACGCCGCCTCCGGCACCGATGTGACGGCCACCGATCAGGCCGCCGGCACCGAGACGGTCTCCCAGCAGGACTCGCTGTCCGCGATCGGTTCCTACACCTCCGAGAACGGCTCCCTGCAGTTGATGCGCGGCTTCCTGTTCGCCATCTCGGCACTGGTGATCGGCGCCTTCTTCACCGTGTGGACGATCCAGCGCAGCGGCGACGTCGCGGTCCTGAAGGCACTTGGCGCCTCCACGGCGGGCCTCCTCAAGGACGCCCTCGGACAGGCCGTCATCCTGCTCGCCGGCGGCACCCTGATCGGCACCGGCATCGCGGCCGGCATCGGCGCACTCGTCGCCGGCAGC
The DNA here is from genome assembly GCF_040683105.1 of Streptomyces sp. NPDC051020. NCBI lineage: Bacteria > Bacillati > Actinomycetota > Actinomycetes > Kitasatosporales > Streptomycetaceae > Streptomyces > Streptomyces sp. NPDC051020. The sequence continues at coordinate 3,736 of NZ_JBFBCG010000028.1, forward strand.
GCAGTCCCGTTCCTCCTCACCCCCGCCACTGTCCTGCTCCCCGCCGCCGTGATCATCCTCCTCGGCGCCCTCGGGGCCGGCCTGTCCATCCGCCGCATCACCTCCGTTGACCCGCTGACCGCCCTGGGGAGCGCCCGATGAGCCTCAACCTGACCGACATCACCCTCACCTACCCCGACGGCGACACCCGCCTGACCGCCCTCGACCACGTCACGCTCGACGTGCCCAAGGGCAGCCTCACCGCCGTGGTCGGCCCCTCGGGCTCCGGCAAGTCCAGCCTCCTGGCCGTCGCCGCCACCCTTATCACCCCCGACAGCGGCACCGTCACCATCGACGGCACCCAGACCAGTGGCATGAGCCGCGGCGAACTCACCGACCTGCGCCGCCACAAGATCGGCATCGTCTTCCAGCAGCCCAACCTGCTGCCCTCCCTCACCGCCGCCGAACAGCTCCAGGTCATGGCCCAGCTCGACGGACGCAACCCCGCCAAGGCCCACACCCGCGCCCTCGAACTCCTCGACGCGGTCGGCCTGGCCGACCAGGCCCGCCGCCGCCCCCACCAGCTCTCCGGCGGCCAGCGACAGCGCGTCAACATCGCCCGCGCCCTGATGAACGACCCCACCGTCCTCCTGGTCGACGAACCCACCAGCGCCCTCGACCACGAACGCGGCGCCGCCGTCATCGACCTGATCACCCGCCTCACCCACCAGCAGTCCACCGCCACCGTCCTGGTCACCCACGACCGCACCCACCTCACCGCCGTCGACCAGATCGCCGAAGTCCACGACGGACGCCTCCACCTGCCCGCCGCCGCCCGCTGAACCACACCGGCCACGCACCGTGCGCGACATTCGTCGCGCACGGTGCGTTCCTGGAAACGCGGTGAGGTGCGCGCCGGTCAATCGGCGGAATCTGAGACCTTGCCGGCCGGGGAGCCCGTTCCGAGGGTCCGACGGGGGCTCGCCGACCCCGGGGAGCGGGGTCCAACTACTCCGCGCTCTCGAAGCTCATGAAGGTCTGGCAGACGTACGTCAGGGAGTACGTCGAGAAGGTCGGCCTGGGCGGCGCGAATACTGCCTCGTGCGGGAGCCTCGGGGCCGACGCCAAGGGCGCGGCGGGCGGCTACGCCGGCCGCTGCAGCACCGCCATGCTCCGTCCCACCAGCGTCACCCGGTCGCCCGCAGACACCTTCGGGCCCCCTCCCGGCTGAACCCCCTCCGGGCGGGCCGTGTCGACCACCACCGTCCACTGCCGGCCGTGGTTCACCGGAACGGCGAATTCCAGCGTGTCGGCGCTCGCATTGAACATCAGCAGGAACGAGTCGTCGGAGATCCGCTCGCCCCGCGGGCCCGGCTCCGAGATGGCGTGCCCGTTCAGGAAGACCGTCAGCGCCTTGGCATGCGCCGCCTGCCAGTCCCGCTGTGTCATCTCACTGCCCTCGGGCGTGAACCAGGCGATGTCCGTCAGCTCGTCGTGCGTGCCCTCCACCGGCCGCCCGTGGAAGAACCGGCGGCGCCGGAAGACCGGGTGGTCGCGGCGGAGCCAGACCATCGCCCGGGTGAACTCCAGCAGGCTGCTGCGGTGCTCCTGGCCGTCCCCCTCCTCGTCCTCCGTACCGGCTTTGCGAGGCTCCGGCCAGTGCACCCACGACAGCTCGCTGTCCTGGCAGTACGCGTTGTTGTTGCCGTGCTGTGTCCGCGCGAACTCGTCGCCGTGACTCAGCATCGGCACCCCCTGGGACAGCATCAGCGTGGCGACGAAGTTCCGCATCTGCCGCTCGCGCAGCTCCAGCACCACCGGCTGGTCCGTCTCGCCCTCCGCGCCGCAGTTCCACGACCGGTTGTGGCTCTCGCCGTCCTGGTTGTCCTCGCCGTTCGCGTCGTTGTGCTTGTCGTTGTACGAGACCAGGTCATGCAGCGTGAAGCCGTCGTGGCAGGTGGCGAAGTTGATCGAGGCGAGCGGGCGCCGGCCGTCGTCCTGGTACAGGTCCGAGGACCCCGTCAGGCGCCCCGCGAACTCGGCGAGGGTCCGCGGCTCACCCCGCCACAGGTCTCGGACCGTGTCCCGGTACTTGCCGTTCCACTCGGTCCACAGCGGCGGGAAGTTGCCCACCTGGTAACCGCCCTCGCCCACGTCCCACGGCTCGGCGATCAGTTTCACCTGGCTGACCACCGGGTCCTGCTGCACCAGGTCGAAGAACGACGACAGCCGGTCCACCTCGTGGAACTGCCGGGCCAGCGTGGCCGCGAGATCGAAGCGGAAGCCGTCCACATGCATCTCGGTCACCCAGTACCGCAGCGAGTCCATGATCAGCTGCAGCACGTGCGGCGACCTCATCAGCAGCGAGTTCCCGGTCCCCGTGGTGTCCATGTAGTACTGCTGGTCATCCGCGAGGCGGTAGTACGAGGCGTTGTCGAGGCCTCGGAAGGACAGCGTCGGTCCCAGGTGATTGCCCTCCGCGGTGTGGTTGTAGACCACGTCGAGGATGACCTCGACGCCCGCCTGGTGCAGGGCTCGTACGGCCTGCTTGAACTCGCTCACCTGCTCACCGCGGTCGCCGCGGGAGGCGTACGCGTTGTGCGGGGCGAAGAAACCGATGGTGTTGTAACCCCAGTAGTTGGCGAGCCCCGCGTCCACCAGCCGGTGGTCCTGGACGAACTGGTGCACCGGCATCAGCTCGATCGCCGTGACCCCGAGCTCCGTCAGATGCGCGATGACCTCCGGATGCGCCAGCGCCGCGTACGTACCGCGCAGTTCCTTCGGCAGCCCCGGATGGAGCATCGTCAGACCCTTCACATGGGCCTCGTAGATCACCGTGCGGTGGTAGTCCGTACGGGGTCGACGGTCGTCGCCCCAGTCGAAGTACGGGTTGACCACCACCGAGCTCATGGTGTGCGGCGCCGAGTCCAGATCGTTGCGCGCGTCGGGCCGGCCGAACGGATAGCCGTACACCGCCTCGCCCCACCGGACCTGCCCGGAGACCGCCCGCGCGTACGGGTCGAGGAGCAGCTTCGCCGAGTTGCAGCGGGCTCCGCGCTGCGGCTCGTACGGCCCGTGCACCCGGAATCCGTACCGCTGACCGGGCATCACCCCGGGCAGATAGGCATGGCGGACGAAGGCATCGGTCTCCCTCAGCTCCACCGCTGTCTCGGAACCGTCGTCGTGCAGCAGGCACAACTCGATTCGGTCGGCGGCCTCGGAGAAGACCGCGAAGTTGGTGCCGACGCCGTCGTACGTGGCACCGAGGGGATACGCCTGTCCCGGCCAGACCTGCATAGATATGACTCTTCCACTTCTGCTCCGGGTGCTGGGGGCACTGGGGGCCGACCCGGCCAGATCTTCCCCGAAAGAGTGCCCCGGACCCAGTGCCGTGACCGGCGATGCATGCCCCGTGGAGCGTCGTCCGGTGCGTGTGATCGCCGACCGGCCGGACGTCCTGGGCTGGGGTCTCCCCTGCTCGAACGAAGCTGAGAGCTTGGGGAAGGAGCCACCAGGGCCTTTGGCCGACGTGGCGAGCGCGCGTGCCGTGCGGTGCGACGGGGCAGGGCGTGCCGGGAGGGGCACTGGGACGTGGCACGGTCCGGTCGGCCACCTCCGCCGGACCGGTCAACATCGAGCCTCTCCGTGTCGCCCGGAACCGGAGTCCGAGAACCTGACCGGGGCGCACGTCCGGAATGCGTCCCTTGACGGGGTGCTCAATCACTATGAATCAGCTCACTACGGCAGAACTTGCCGCAGGGAACGCGCCCGGCAACTGGGGGAGTTGAGAAAGGAGCCTGTCCATCCGGCTGCACTGGCTCCCGCTCCCGGAGTACCCTTCCTTGATCGTTGGTGGGGGAGCGGAAGGCGGTGCGCGGTTGAGCTCGGGAGGGTTCGAGCTTCCCCCGGGTGACCCAGGTCACGAGGGGGAATCCGTCGACGCCCCGCCGGGGGCGGTATCGCTTGCGCAGCCCATGGAGATCGGTGCCGAACTGGGCTGGGGCGCGGAAGCCTGGAGCGAGGTCCGGACCAGGGCCCAGCGAGCCGGGCGTGCCTATATTTGGCTGAATCTCGTGGAACAGCGGCTGCGCTCCGTGGTCGCCGCGGTGCTGCGGCCGATCTACGAGCCGGTGCACGGTGAGGACTGGGTGGTGGCCGCCGCGGGGCCCGCCGGACAGGAATGGGTGCAACGCGCCGTCGCCGTGCGCGAGGTCTCCCGCCGCAAGGGCTATCTGCTCGACCCGGCCGACGACAACGTGCTCAGCTTCCTCACACTTCCGCAGCTGCGGGAGCTGATGGTCCAGCACTGGCCCTGCTTCGAGCCGTACTTCGACGACCGGCGCGATGTCGAGCTGGCACTCGACGAACTGGAGGTCGCCCGCAATGTCGTCTCCCGCAACCGTGCGCTGAACGAGGCAGTCCTCGCCCAGGCCGAGCGTGCTTCGGCGCGCCTCCTGGAGATCCTGGGCAGCGGCGCCGCGATGCGGTCCGCCGACCGGCTGCCGGTCGACGCCGTCGAGGAACTGGTCGGCGACCGGTACGCGGATGTGGTCTCCATCCACTCCGACCGGGTCCGGCTGCAGCGCCAGCTGCCCGCCGAGGACCTTTTCGGCGGTTCGCGCCGCCTCGACGCGATCGGCATAGGCCTCAATCTGCTGGTGCAGAACTTCTCCGGCCGCCGGCTGGTCCGGCTCGCCGAATCGGGCTGCCGGATCCGGCTGCTGTTCATCAACCCGGCAAGCAGCGCGGTCAAGCGGCGTGAGCGGGAACTCGGGCTCAAGAAGGGCGAGCTGAGCCGGTCGGTCGAGATGAACATCCTCCACATGCGCCGGGTCCGCTCCAAACTCCGTGATCCGGGCGCGTTCGAGATCCACGTCTTCGACGAGACACCGCGCTTCACGGCCTATCTGGTGGACGGCGACGGGGCGGACGCGGTGGGTGTCGTCCAGCCCTATCTGCGGCGCGCACGCGGCATGGAGGCGCCGGTGCTGGTGCTGCGAGGCGGGGGCCGGGCGGTGGTCCGGGCGGGTCAGGACAACGAGAACGGGCTCTTCGAGACGTACCGCGAGGAGTTCGAGTCCGTGTGGACGGACTCCCGGCCGGTCTCCTGAGCCCTTCGCCCCGCCCGCCGTACACGTCACCTGTCGCACGTGTTGTCAGTGGTGCATGGCAGGGTGGTCATCACCTGGGGGAGAGCACCACGAAGGAGGTACGGGATGAGCTGGCACCGGGAGGCGCTGGTCGGCTTCGACCTGGAGACGACGGGCACGGAGCCGCTGGAGGCCCGGATCGTCACGGCCGCGGTCGTCGGCGTCGCAGGCAGGGACGGGGAGCCGGTTCGGCAGCGTACCTGGCTGGCGGATCCGGGGATCCGGATTCCCGCGCAGGCCTCGGCGATCCATGGCATCAGCAGCGAGCGGGCAGCGGCGGAGGGCCGGCCGGTGCGCGAGGTGGCGGACGAGATCGCCGAAACGCTCACGGGCTACTGGCGCCAGGGGGTGCCGGTCGTCGCGTACAACGCCGCCTTCGATCTGACGCTGCTGACGGCGGAGTTGCGCCGGCACGGGCTGCCGTCCCTGAGCGACCGGCTCGGCGGTCGCGGGATCGGTCCGGTTGTCGACCCGTACACGATCGACCGGGCGGTCGACCGCTACCGCAAGGGCAAGCGGACGCTGGAGGCGGTCTGCGTCGAGTACGGAGTGGTGCACGGCGGTGCGCATGACGCGAGCGCGGACGCGCTGGCGGCGGTACGGGTGGCGTACGCGATAGCCGCACGCCACGGCTCGGTCGCCGCACTGACGGCGAGCGAACTCCACGAGCGCCAGATCACGTGGTACGCGGACTGGGCAGCGGACTTCCAGTCCTTCCTGCGCCGCAAGGGCACCGCGGACGCGGTGATCGACCCACACTGGCCCGTACGCGAACCGGCCCAGGTCACCACCTGAACGCGCGCCCCGGTGCCCGGGGCCCAGGGGCAAACAGTGCCGGTCACGGCTAGGGCGTCTTCCGAAAGCCCCGTCTGCCGGGCGGCGTACGGGCGGACGACGCTCCTTTCGAAACGCGCCCTAGAACGGATACCACCGCACCTCGGGGGCCTCGTCGCGCAAGGACGCGACCCTGCGTCGGAACTCCGCCAGCGCTGCCGGATTCCCCGGCGCATGCTGCGCGACCCACGCGCAACTTGCCGTCTCCCGGGCCCCCCGCAACACCGCACACCCGTCCCACTCACGGACGTCCCACCCGTAGGCGTCCGTGAATCCGTCGTACGCCTCTGCCGCCAACCCGTACCGGTCCCGGGACAGCGCCAGCACCACCAGATCGTGCTCGCGCAGATCCGTGGAGAACGTCTCCAGGTCCACCAGCACCGGCCCGTCCGGACCGACATGGACATTGCGCGGCAGCGCGTCTCCGTGGATCGGCCCCGGCACCAGATGCGGTACCAACGCCGCAGCCGCCGCAGCGAATCCGTCCCGCCGTTCCCGCAGATACTGTGCGTCGGCCGGATCGATCGCGTCGCCCGCGAGCCGCAGCCACCGCTCCACCCCGCCGAGCAGCTCACGCCGGGGCAGCGTGAAGCCCTCCGGCGCGGGCAGTGCGTGGACCAGGGTGAGCAGCTGCGCCAAATCCCTCGGCTGGGCGGCACGGACCGCGTCGGGGAGCCGGTGCCAGACCGTCACCGGATGCCCCTCGACCAGCCGCGCCTTCGGCTCAGCCGCCCGCACCGCAGGGACCGACGATCCGGCGAGCCACTCTGCGACGGCGACCTCGCGCTCGGCCCGGGCCAGCAGTTCCGGGTTCTGCACGGCGTTCCGGCCGACCTTGACCACCAGGTCGCCGACGGCGAACACCGCGTTCTCACCCAGCGCGAGCAGCTCCGCGCCGTCGGACAGTCCGGCAGCGGTCAGTACCTCGCGCGCACGCATTTCGTTCATGGATCCGATTTTCGCATCTGTGCAGGCGACCTTGACGAACCGACGACCCGTCAGCACCATGGCGGGGGCAACCTGAGCGGCCAGATCCGGGTGAAACCGATCCAATGACGCAAGGGGGTCGAATTCATGACGTTGGCGAATGCAACGGTACAGACCGGGCGGCATGGCCCGCCCAGGAGCCCCGAATCCACGCACGGTGGAGCAGCCCGGCGGGTCAACCGGAACGCCGGTGCGTGGTTCCTTGTACTGCCTGCCCTGATTCCGATCCTGATCCTGAGCGTCGGCCCGCTGCTCTACGGCATTGCGCTGGCGTTCACCGACGCCCAGTCCGGCCGCACCCGTTCCACCCAGTGGGTCGGCGGGCTCAACTTCCAGGACCTGCTCCACGACGCACTCTTCTGGGACTCGTTCCGGATCGGCCTCGTCTGGGCGGCCGGCGTCACCGTCCCGCAGTTCGTCCTGGCCCTCGGCCTCGCCCTCCTGCTCAACCAGAACCTGCGGATGCGCTGGCTGGCCCGGGCCCTCGCGATCATCCCGTGGGCCATGCCGGAAGTGGTCGTCGGCATCATGTGGCGGCTGGTCTACAACCCGGACGCGGGTGTCCTCAACGAGACCATCCGCGATCTCGGGCTCGGCGACGGCCGGGACTGGCTGACCGGACTCGCCACGGCGCTGCCCGCAGTGATCGTCGTCGGCGTCTGGGCGGGCATGCCGCAGACCACCGTCGCGCTTCTGGCCGGGCTCCAGAACACGCCGCACGAACTCCACGAGGCGGCCGCCCTGGACGGCGCGGGTGCCTGGCGCCGGTTCCGTACCGTCACCTGGCCGGCCCTCAGGCCGGTCGCCCTCTCCATCACCGCGCTCAGTTTCATCTGGAACTTCAATTCCTTCGCCCTGGTCTACGTCCTGACCAACGGCGGTCCCGGCGGCCGGACCCGGCTGCCGATGCTCTTCGCGTACGAGGAAGCCTTCCGCTACGGCCAGTTCGGCTACGCCGCGGCGATGGGCTGTGTGATGGTCGCGGTGATCTCCGTGGTCCTCGCCGTCCACCTCGTCGGCCGGCTCAGGGGAGGCGAGGACCAGTGAGTCTCCGGACCAGCAGATCGGCCCGCGCGGGACAGTACGTCGCGCTCCTGGGCTACCTCGTCTTCCTGGCGTTCCCGTTTCTCTGGCTGATCTCCACCGCCTTCAAGCCGGCGCGCGAACTGGGTTCCCTGCACCCCACCTGGATCCCGGAGCATCCGACCCTGGACAACTTCCGTCAGGCCTTCGACGAGCAGCCCCTGCTGCAGGCCGCCGCCAACTCGCTGGTCGCCGCGGCCTGCGCCGCTCTGATCGCCGTCGTCATCGCCACGCCCATGGCCTATGTGATGGCCCGACAGCGCACCGGGCTCACAGCGGCCGCCACCGGCTGGGTCGTCGTCAGCCAGGCGTTCCCCTTCGTCCTGCTGATCATTCCGCTCTTCCTGATCCTCAAGAATCTGCATCTGATCAACACCCTCTGGGGGCTGATTACGGTGTACGCCGTCTGGGCACTGCCGTTCGCGCTGTGGATGCTGGTCGGGTACGTCCGCGCCGTACCGCCCGAACTCGAGGAAGCCGCCTCGGTCGACGGCGCCGGAAGACTGCGGACACTCGTCTCGGTCACCGTCCCGCTGCTGGCCCCCGGCATCGTCGCCACCGCACTCTTCGCGTTCATCACCGCATGGAACGAGTTCTTCTTCGCGCTCGTCCTGCTCAAGACACCGGAGAAGCAGACCTTGCCGGTCGTACTCACCCACTTCCTCGGCGCGGAGGGCGCGGCCGAGCTCGGGCCGCTCGCCGCCGCCGCGTTCCTCGCCACCCTGCCCTCCCTGGCCCTCTTCGCGATCATCCAGCGCCGGATCACCGGGGGAATGCTGGCCGGGGCGGTGAAGAGCTGATGCGGGCACTCGGGCGTACCGCAGCCGCCGCGGCCACCGCACTGGCTCTGCTCCTCACCGGCTGCAGCGATGGCGGCGGCGGATCGGACAACAGCGGGAAGATCAAGCTCCGCTTCCAGTCGCTGGCGTGGCAGAAGGAGTCCGTCGACGCCAACAAGCAGCTGGTCGACGAGTGGAACAGGGGCCATCCCGACATTCAGGTCGAGTACATCCAGGGCAGCTGGGACAGCGTGCACGACCAGCTGCTCACCTCCTTCGAGGGCGACGAGGCACCGGATGTCATCCATGACGCCGCCGACGACCTCGCCGACTTCGCGTACGGCGGCTATCTCGCCGACCTGCGCGCACTGCTCCCTGGGCGGCTGGCCGCCGACATCCCGCAGCAGAGCTGGCGGACCGCGACGTTCGGCGACGGTGTCTACGGGGTGCCGTTCCTCCAGGAACCCCGGGTCCTGATCGCCAACACCAAGATCCTCAAGGCCTCCGGGGTCCGGATCCCGAGCCCCGCGAAGCCCTGGAGCTGGGACGAATTCCGGCAGATCACCAAGGAACTGACGGGCAGGGGGGAAGGGAAGGCGGCGTACGGAGTCGCCTGGCCGCTCCGGGAACCGGTCTCCGTCACCCTCAACCTCGGAGTCTCCAGCGGCGGCCGGCTCTTTCACCGCGGCGCCGACGGCAAGGTGACCATCCGTCTCGACGAGGGCGACGAGGTCATGCCCGACACCATCCGCGACCAGGTCAACACCGATCACAGCGCCGCCCGCACCACGCTCGGTATGGGCGGCTCCGACACCCTTCCGGGGCTGTTCGGCGGCAGGTACGCGATGGTTCCGCTGGGCTTCTCCTACCGTCAGCAGGTCGTCGAGCAGGCCCCGAAGGGTTTCGAGTGGACCGTGCTGCCCGCCCCTGCGGGCAGTGACGGACTCGCCCAGGGTGTGAGCCCGCAGACTCTTTCCGTCGCCGAGGCCAGCCCGCACAAGAAGGCGGCCGTGGAGTTCATCGACTTCCTGCTGCGCCCGGAGAACATGGTGCGCCTGGCGCGGGGGGACTGGATGCTCCCGACCGGCACGGCGGCGCTCGCGGACCCGGCTCTGCACACGGCCGAGAACGGCTGGGCGACCGGCGTCGCCCTCGCGAAGGGGCTGCGCCCGGCGCCCGCTCAGTCGGTGCGCGGCTACCCCGAGTGGAAGGACAAGGTCGCCACGCCCGCACTCCAGGAGTACTACAGCGGGGCGATCGGACGGGACCAACTGAAGAAACGCCTGGTCGACGACGGGAACCGGGTCCTGGCGCGCTATCAGCGCTGACCGGACCCGGAATTCCGGCTGCACGAGACGTCTCGTCTCGTCTATGGTGTGGGCATGACGGATATCCGACGTGCCCACATCGCCATGTTCTCCATCGCCGCCCACGGACACGTGAACCCGAGCCTCGAAGTCATCCGGGAACTCGTCGGCCGTGGGCACCGCGTCAGTTATGCCATCCCGCCGTCCTTCGCCGAGAAGGTCGCCGCCACCGGAGCCGAACCGGTGCTCTACACCTCGGTCCTGCCCACCGCACCGGAGGACTGGGGCACCGAACCGATCGACCACCTGGAGCCGTTCCTCGACGACGCCGTCCAGGCGCTGCCCCAGCTCATCAAGGCCTTCGACGGGGACGAGCCGGACCTCGTCCTGCACGACATCACCTCCTACCCGGCCCGCGTCCTCGCCCACCGCTGGGGCGTGCCCGCGGTCTCCCTCTCGCCCAACCTGGTCGCCTGGGACGGGTACGAGGAGGAGGTCGGCGAGCCGATGACCGCCGAACTGATGCGCACTGAACGCGGGCGGGCGTACCGCAAGCGGTTCGCGGACTGGCTCACGGAGAACGGCATCGACCAGCATCCCGACCCGTTCGTCGGCCGACCGCGCCGCTCGGTCGTCCTGATCCCCGAGGTGCTCCAGCCGAACGCGGACCGGGTGGACCGTGAGGTCCACACCTTCGTCGGTGCCTGCCTGGGCGACCGTGCCGACCAGGGGAAGTGGCAGCGGCCCGCGGATGCCGAGAAGGTGCTGCTGGTGTCGCTCGGCTCGTCCTTCACCCAGCAGCCCGGCTTCTACCGCGACTGCATCGAGGCTTTCGGTGACCTGCCCGGCTGGCATGTCGTGCTCCAGATCGGTGCGTTCGTCGACGTCGCCGAACTCGGGCACGTACCCGCGAATGTGGAGGTGTGCTCCTGGGTTCCGCAGCTCTCCGTGCTCGAGCAGGCGGACGCGTTCCTCACCCACGCGGGTGCGGGCGGCAGCCAGGAGGGGCTCGCCACCGGCACCCCGATGGTCGCCGTCCCGCAGGCGGTCGACCAGTTCGGCAACGCCGACATGCTGCAGGCGCTGGGCGTCGCCCGCCATCTGCCGATGGACGAGGTGACGCCGGAGGCGTTGCGCACCGCAGTGCTTGCTCTGGCCGGGGACCCGGTGGTGGCGGCGAAGGCGGCGGCGGTACGGGAGCACATGGCGGGGGAGGGCGGCACAAAGCGGGCAGTCGGCCTCATCGAAGCCGAACTGCCCGCCTGAGCAGGGATTACCGGGACTGTCCGGTGAGCGTACTGTCCCCCGCGGCCCCCACGGCAGGGGAGGGAATCGCGCCAGGGGCCCGGTCGTCGCGCGCCTCGTCCGCGACGCCCGACTCGTCGTGTGTCAGGTCCGGCAGCCACCTCAGCCACTTCGGCAGGTACCAGTTGCGTTCGTCGAGCAGCGCCATGACGGCCGGCAGCAACACCCCGCGAATGATCGTCGCGTCGATCAGCACCGCAGCGGCCAGGCCTACGCCCATCTGCTTCATGGACTGCATCGACAGCGTGCCGAAGATCGCGAACACCGCGACCATGATGACCGCCGCGCTGGTCACCACGCCTGCCGTGGTCACCACGCCGTGGGCGATCGCGTCCCTGGTTGAACGGCCCTGCAGTCGGGCTTCCCGGATCCGGGACACCACGAACACGTGGTAGTCCATCGAGAGCCCGAAGAGGATCACGAACAGGAAGAGCGGCAGCCAGGAGATGATTGCCCCCACCCCTTCCGCACCGACCAGAGAGGCGCCCCAGCCGTGCTGGAAGACGGCGGTCAGGATGCCGTACGCGGCGCCCACCGACAGCAGGTTGAGCACGATGGACGTCACCGCGATCGTCAGTGAACGGAAGCAGAGCAGCATCAACAGGAAGGCGAAGACCACGACGAAGGCGAATACCGGCACCACCGCGCCGACGATCTGGTCGTTGAAGTCCTTCGACCCCGCGACCTGACCGGTGATCGGCGCCTCGACGCCGTCGACCTTGCCGAGCGTGTCCGGGCGCACCTGGTCACGGAGCAGATCCAGGCTCTTGACGGCCTTGCTCTGATCGGATCCACCGACCAGCGGTACGTCGATGACCGCGATGTTCTCCGCGTCGTGCGTCACCATGTCGACCGGGCCTTTGGAGGCGCCCGACGCGACGGCCTGCTCACGGAAGTCGGCGAGCGCCTGACGTACCGGAGCGGCGTTGATGTCGTCGGCCTTCACCACGACCCGGGCCGGGTCGGCTCCGCCGGGGAATGCCGCGTTGAGTCGCTCGTACGTCCGCACGATCGGGAGCGAGCTGCCGAACTCCTGGTCCAGGGTGAGGTTCTGGGTGTGCATGCCGACGGCGGGCAGCGCAATCGCGGTGAGTGCGCCCGCCGCGATCACCAGCGCCGTCCAGGGGCGGCGCAGCACCGAGTTGAGTACCGCACGCCACACCCGGCTCTCGCCGCTCGCAGCGCCCGGTTGCACGGCCGACGGCTGCGGGCGGTCGTGGTGGGCGGTCGACTTCCGCCGGCTGCCGGCGGACCGCTTGAGGCGGTTGAGGAACGGCACCCGCCCCTTCTCGACCCGCTCGCCGAGCAGCGAGAGCAGGGCGGGAAGGACCGTCACCGAGCCGACCATCGCGACCGCGACGACCATGAGCGAGGCGAGCCCCATCGCCTCGAACTCGGCGAGACCGGTGAAGAGCATGCCCGCCATCGCGACACAGACCGTCACACCGGAGACGATGATCGCGCGTCCGCTGGTTGCCGCGGCGATCATCAGGGCGGTCCGGGCGTCGCGCCCCTTGGCCCTTTCCTCGCGCTCGCGCCGCAGATAGAAGAGGCAGTAGTCGACACCGACGGCCAGACCGACCAGCAGCATCACCGAGTTCGCCGTCTCACTCATCGGCTGGAGATGGCTGACCACGCCCATCAGCCCCATCGTCGCGATGATCGCCGTGATGGCCAGAGCCACCGGCAGCAGTGCGGCGACGAGGGCCCCGAACGCGATCAGCAGAATGCCCAGGGCGACCGGTACGGCGGAGAGTTCGGCCCGCTGGAAGTCGTCGCCGAAGGCGTCTTCGAAGGTCTTGCCCATGCTCGCGCTGCCGATCTCCTCGATCACGAGACCGTCGTGCTCGCCCTGGACCTTGTCGACGGCCTTCAGCACCGGTTCGACGCGCGCACTCGCCGTTTCGGGATCCCCCCGCATCTCGAACTGCACGAGCGCGCTGCGACCGTCCGCCGAGATGCTCTTCGTCGAGTACGGAGAGGTCACGGCGGTCACTTCACCGGTGGACTGGACCGCCTGCATCACGGCGTCGACGGCCGAGCGGAACTCCGGTGAAGTGGCCTTCACCGAGGGGCTGTCGGCCTGGATGAGCACGGTCTCGCCCGCCGGATCCTTCAGCCCGGCGTCCTCGGTGATCTGCACAGCCCGGCCCACCTCGCCGGACAGCTGGTCGCTCTCCTTCACGTCGACGCGGCCGGTCGCCGAGCCGAGTCCCATCGCGAGAACGACGAACAGCACCCACACGGTCACCGCCGCCCATCGGTGCCGTGCGCTCCAGCCGCCGGCCCGGGCGGCGATGCCGCGTACGCGTGGCGCCCCCGTGCGCGCCGAATCCACTGTTCTCATGACGGACCTGCCCCCTCGTGGCCGACGTCGGCTCCCTGCCATCGTCGCTGCTCCGAAGGTAGGGGCGGAATCAAGTTGTCTCCTCATGCTCCCCGGTGAACCTGCGGGGCCCGTTCTCCACCTTGCGGGCCAGTGGATCCCTGAGAGGGGCCGTTCATGACCCTTACAAGTAAAAGGCTGTCGGGCGTCACCCAGCGCTTCAGCATCTCGCTCAGACCTCCACCGGGTTGCTGAGGCGGAGCCGGATGGTGGAACGGCCCCGGTCCTCACATCCCGCGCCATCACGGTGGACGGCGGTTACCGCGTCGGCGCGCTCCCACGCGACCGAGGGCACGCTGAACAAGCTGCTGAAGGTCGTTGAGCAGCAGGCATCACCGAATCGGCGGCCGCCGTGCTCTCCCCACGGGGCGCGGCGGCCGCGCTGCTCGGGCAGACCGTCCTACGGTGTGCCCATGACCACGACGTACGCGGCACTGTCGCGCGGGATCCAGGTGTGCGGCCACCACATCCACCGTCCCGCTCTCATCAAGGCGCCCCTACGCCGAACCGGAACACCCTCGCCAAGCTCGTGGAGATGACACGTGCCTGAGCCGTCGCCCGGTGTCGCCGCGGCCATCGAGGGCGAGCTCAGCCTCCTCGACCCGCTGGTCCGCGCGTCCACCGAACTCCTCGCCCGGGTGGGTCCAGCTGGCCGACGGGGTCGTCCATCTGACCTTCGAGACCGAGTCCAAGGGGTTCCGGGCGCACGGCAGTTCGCTGTGGCGGCTGACCGACCGGAGAAGTCGAGGCTGCTCGCCCCGTCGTGCCGGACGTCATGCGCTGGAAGTACGGCAAGCTCCTGTCCAATCTCGCCAACGCGATCGAGGCGGTCACCGGACTGCTCACCGGGGACGACGCCGTCGCTCTGTTCAAGCGGGCGCTCGCCGAGGGGAAGGCGGTCCTGGCGGCCGCTGGTATCGACGCGGTCGGCCAGGAGGAACAGGCGAAGACGCGGAACGGCCGGATCCGCTTCGAACCGTTCGACGGCTCGCCGCGCGGAGGCGGTTCGTCCTGGCAGAGCCTCAGCCGCGGTACGGGCACGATCGAGGCGGACTACCTCAACGGCGAGATCGCGCTGCTCGGGCGGCTGTACGGGGTGCCCACACCGGTCAACGACGTGCTGCAGCGCACCGCGAACGCGTTCGCGCGTGAGCGGCGGGAGCCCGGATCGATGTCCGTGGCCGAACTCGCCGCACTGGTCGACGCCGCGTCCTGAGCGAGCCGGACATCCGGCACGGGCCGCTGTCGCATTTCTTCAATACCGGAGCCGGCGGCCGGCGGTACCGTTCGGTGCATGAAGACCGAGCACGCCCATATGACCGAATGCGCCGCCGAGGCAGCCCGTATCGCCCGTGGCATCAGCGCCGAACAGCTGACGGCGCCCACCACTCCCTGCGGTGACTGGGATCTGCGGGAACTGATCAACCACTGGGTGCTTTACACCTCGCACGGCCTGGAGCACCGCGCCCGGCGCACGCCCCTCCCCGACGAGCTCAAGGCCCGTGACTTCACGGCCGACGCCGACTGGGCCGAGCAGTACGCGGCGCAGCTCGACCGGGCCGTCGCCGCCTGGTCGGACCCGGCCGTCTGGGAGGGCGAGATCGACCTGGGCCATGCGTCCTCCCCCGCGGCCGAGATCGCCGCGATGCTCATCGAGGAGACGGCTCTGCACAGTTGGGACGTGGCCCGCGCGACCGGTCAGGAGCTCAGGCTCTCCGACGGGGCGGCCGCGTACGTCCTCGGCGTCATCGAGGGGTCCGCCGAGCTCTACCGGCAGTACGGCGGCTTCGCCGACGAGGTCGACGTGCCCGGATCGGCGCCCGTCCTCGCGCGCGCACTGGCCCGCAGCGGACGCGATCCGCAGTGGACCGCCGCCTGAAAGTGGCCCACTGGAAGGCATGCTGATTGGCCCGTAGCCATATGCCAATGGCTGGCTACGCTCGGCCCATGACTACTCATCGGAATCACGGTACTGACCGCGCCGTCGTCGACTTCTACTTCGACCCCGCCTGCCCGTTCGCCTGGATCACCTCCCGCTGGATGCTGGAGGTGGAGCAGCAGCGTGACATCGAGCTCCGCTTCCATGTCATGAGCCTCCATCTGCACAACACCGGCAATGAACTGCCCGACTGGTACCGGGAACTGGTCGACAAGTCGATCGGCCCGGTACGGGTCGCGGTCGCCGCGGCGGCCGAGCACGGCGACGGCGTGCTCCGGGACCTCTACACCGCCTTCGGCACCCGCATCCACCAGCAGAAGAACGAGGACTTCGACGAGGTGATCGCCGAATCCCTCGCCGAGCTCGGCCTGCCCGCCGCGCTCGCCGGTGCCGCGCACGCGGACACCTACGACGAAGCGCTGCGGCGCAGCCATGACGCGGGCAAGGACCCGGAGGCGGACGGCTATGTCGGCACGCCGACGATCCATGTCGACGGCACGGTGTGGTTCGGCCCGGTGCTGCGCGCCGCCCCGCGCGGCGAGGAGGCGGGCAGGCTCTTCGACAGCTTCCGGGTGCTGGCCGGTTACCCGGACTTCTTCGAGCTCAAGCGCACCCGCACCGGCAGCCTCGACGTCGGCTGACCGCCGCGCCCCTCCGGCGCGGCGGGGTCCTCCTCACGCTCCGGACGCGGAGCCCGCCCGCATCCGCAGCGGTGGGCTCCCCGAGGACGTAGGCCCCTTCACCGTCACCGCGGCCGGCGCGCAGGGTGCCGGTGTCCCGTCCCTCCCCTCGGCCGCGTACACGGTCACCGTCGCCGGGCACCGCGGCGGGCGCCGGAGCGGCCGTCACGGTCAGGGCGACGGCCAAGGCCGGGCGGACCGAGACGGCCGGGCGCCGCGCATCCCGCGCCGCTGTCAGGCGGTGAGCGCCGCCACGCGCGGCACACACGCCTCGTCATAGCGGCGCAGCAGCAGCCGCGCCAACTCCCGCGAAGGGCCGAGCACGTCGGCCAGTACATCCGCCTCCGCCTCCCGGGCGCCCGCGGCGATACGGTCGGGGAGGCGGCCGGGCGCGATGACGTACGGGGCCACGGCGACACGACGGACACCGGACGCCCGCAGGGCCCGCACCGCGTCCTCGGCGGGGGGATGGCCCCCAGGAGATGCAGCGGAGGCGAACGCAGGCCGCACGGCGCACCAACCGGTGTGCCGCAGCTCCCGCGCGATTTCAGCGATCACTGCGATCGCCTCCGGGTCTGTGGAGCCCGCCGACGCCAGGACGAGGCCGGTCGAGCTTCGGTCGCCGGGGGAGACCCCGGCTTCGTGCAGCCGCCGTTCCAGGGCGGAGTTCAGCAGCGGCGATGGGCCGAGCACCTCCGCCTGCCGGATCCGCAGCCGCGGCAGCCGGGTCTGTGCCTCGTGCAGCACGGCGGGGATGTCGGTCTTGGCGTGGAAGGCCCGGGTCAGCAGCAGCGGCAGGGCCACCACCTCGCCGGCGCCTTGCCCGGCCAGCCGCTCCAGCACCCGCGGTACGGACGGGGCGTTGAACTCCAGGAAGCCGGTCTCCACGCGAAGTCCCGGGCGCAGAGCCCGGACCCGCGCGGTGAGTGCGTGCACGGTCGCCGCGTGCCGCGGATCGCGGCTGCCGTGGGCGATGACGAGAAGAACGGGGGAAGCCATGACGATACTCGGTTCCTGGGTCGGTTTCGTGGGTCAGCGACTGACGAGGAGACCGCGGCTGCGCAGCACCCACCGCTCCAACGGGCTGAAGATCAGCAGGTCGATGGCGATGCCGACGATCAGGATCAGGAAGATGGCGAGAAACACCATCGACATGCTGCTGGTCTCGCGGCCCTGCTCCAGCAACTGCCCCAGGCCCACGCCCAGATCGGGCGACGAGGCGATGATCTCGGCGGCCATCAGCGAGCGCCAGGAGAACGCCCAGCCCTGCTTCAGCCCCGCCAGATAGCCGGGCAGCGAGGCGGGCAGCACGATGTGCCAGGTGCCGCGCAGCCCGGTGGCGCCCAGCGTCTGCCCGGCCCGCAGGTGCAGCGGCGGGATCTGGTCGACACCGGCGACGAGACCGTTGGCGATCGACGGGACGGCGCCCAGCAGGATCACCGCGTACATCATCGT
The DNA here is from genome assembly GCF_040683105.1 of Streptomyces sp. NPDC051020. NCBI lineage: Bacteria > Bacillati > Actinomycetota > Actinomycetes > Kitasatosporales > Streptomycetaceae > Streptomyces > Streptomyces sp. NPDC051020. The sequence goes on from NZ_JBFBCG010000028.1 coordinate 21,620, forward strand.
GTCGTCGAGCCCCAGCCAGATCACCGCGGGCGGCACCCACGCCACCGACGGCAGCGACTGGAGACCGGAGAGCACCGGCCCGATTGCCGCGCGCACCACCTTCACGCGCGCCACCAGCAGCCCGAGCGGGGTACCGATGACGAGCGCCAGCAGGAAGCCGAGCAGGCCGCGCGAGACGCTCGTCCAGATGTAGCCGAGCAGGGTGCCCTGCGCCCAGGCGTTGGTCACCTCGTCCCAGACCTGGGACGGCGACGGCAGCTTGTAGTCGTCGGTGACCTTCGCCCAGATGAGGATCTGCCAGACGATGAGCACCAGCGCGACGGCCACGACCGGCGGCAGGACCTTCCGCACCAGCACCTGGCGTACCGGAGTCCGGCTCACCCGCACCGCGTCGAGCGCGTCGAGCCCCGCCTCCAGCCCGGCCAGGTCCTGGGCGGCGTCTTTGAGCGTGCCGGACGCGGCGGTGCTGTCCTCGGTGGTGGTGTCAGTGCTGGCCATGTCGGCGGATCTCCCCACGCAGGTGTTCGGTGATCTCGACGGACAACTCCGCCACCGCGGTGTCCTCGATACGGCGCGGCTGGTCGATGTCGACGGTCCACTCGCGGGCGATCCGGCCCGGCCGCGACGACAGCAGGACGACCCGCTCGGCGAGCCGGACCGCCTCGCGCACGTTGTGCGTGACGAAGAGGACCGAGACGTTCGTCTCGCGCCAGATCCGGGTCAGCTCGTCGTGCAGAACATCCCGGGTGATGGCGTCGAGAGCGGCAAACGGCTCGTCCATCAACAGCAGTTGGCTGTCCTGGGCGAGCGCGCGGGCCATCGCCACCCGCTGGCGCATGCCGCCCGAGAGTTCGTGCACCCGCTTCCCGTACGCCCCGCCGAGCCGTACGAGTTCGAGCAGCCGCTCCGCCTCCGTGCGGCGGTCGGACTTGGGTACACCACGCAGTCGCAGCGCGAGCTCGACGTTCTTGCCCGCGGTCAGCCACGGGAAGAGGGCGTGCTCCTGGAACATCAGGGCCGGCCGCCCGCCGGGGATCTCGATGGACCCCGCGGTCGGGCGGTCGAGTCCGGCCACCAGGTTGAGCAGCGTCGATTTGCCGCACCCGGAAGCTCCCAGAAGGGTGACGAACTCGCCGGGAGCGACATCGAGCGTGATGTCGTCCAGGACGAGCTGCGGCCCCTCCGGCCCGCCGAAGGACTTCGAGACGTGGTCGATACGGGCGGCGTGCCCGACCGCCGTACGGCCCTCGGCCTTGGTGAGCGTGGTCATCGCCATGGTCGTCACCTCCTGGGAGTTCCTGGAACGGGTCCTACTTGACGCCGAGTCCGGCGTCGGCGACCTCGGGCTTGCCCGCGGCCTTGAGGATCTTGTTCAGCGGCTTCAGGTCGTAGATGCCCGTCAGATCCGTCTGCTCCAGCAGACCCGCCTTCACCGCGTGCTGGGCCTCCGTGACGAGCGTGGTGGCCAGCGGGTCATCGGTGAACCGGATCGACTTCCACGCCGGGTCGAGGACCTCGGCCGGCAGCTCCTTGCCGGACAGCTTCTTGAGCGCGGTGTTGGCGGACGCCTTCGCCTTGTCCGGGTTGGCGTTGATCCACGCGTTGGTGTTGACCGAACCGCGCAGCACCGCCTCGACGACGTCCGGGTGCTCCGTGAGGAATTTCTGCGACACGATGATGTTCGTGATCACGAACGTGTGGTCCGGCCAGAGCGTCGACTCGTCGAGGAGCACCTTCGCGCCCTGCGCGACCAGCTTGGAGGCGGTCGGCTCGGGGACCCAGGCGCCGTCGACGGAACCGGCCTTGTAGGCGTCCGGAGTCACCTTGTTGTCCGTGCGGACCACGGAGACGTCGCCCTTGCCGCTCTGGGCGTCGGCCTTCCACCCCTTCTCGGAGAGCCAGTTGAGGAAGGCCACGTCCTGGGTGTTGCCGAGCTGCGGGGTGGCGATCTTCTTGCCCTTGAGATCGTCCAGGGTCTTGATCTTCTTCGGGTTGACGACCAGCTTCACGCCGCCGGACGCCGCACCGCCGATGATCCGCAGGCTCTTGCCCCCGGACTTGGTGAAGCCGTTGATGGAAGGGGAGGGGCCGATGAAGCCGATGTCGATCGAACCGGCGTTGAGCGCCTCGATCTCGGACGGGCCCGCGTTGAACGTCGACGGCTTGACCGTCGTGCCCCCGAGCTCCTTGGCGATGATGCCTTCCTGGATGCCGACCATGGCGGTTGCGTGTGTGAGGTTCGGGAAGTAGCCGATCTTCACGGTGTCCGCGGAGAGCTTCTTGCCGTCGGCGGAGACGTTCACCTTCTTGGTGTCGTCGCCCTTCGCCGCGGAGCCGTAGCCGCAGGCGGTGAGCGCCACGGCGAGCAGCGGCAGAGCGGCGGCCGCGGCGAGGCCGCGGCGCAGGGGGAAACGGGTGGCAGGCACGGGAGGCGTTCCTCTCGTTGGCCCGGTGCTCACGTCCCTCGACGGTTATGGGGACGCGGCCGGGCAGTCGGCATGTCTTCGTCTGAACTGGCGGTATCGGCGGTGCGGTTGGTGCAAGCGGGCGCGCAGGAAGTGCGCGTACGTCATCACGCACATCGCGCGACCCCGCCCTGGCCGCTGCCGAGGGCGCCGCTGCCGATGCGGCCGCCCTCCTTCGCGAACGTCGCGTAGATGTCGACAACCATCAGAAGTCCCATTCGGCGTCGTCGGCGGTCACGGCCTCGGCCTCGGCGGCGAACGAGGCGCCCGCCATGCCGGCCGTCAGCGTGGTGCCGTCCGCCGGGTCGATCAGCAGGAACGAGCCGGTGCGCCGGGAGTCCGCGTACGCGTCCAGTGCGAGCGGCGACGCGGTACGGACGACGACTCGGCCGATGTCGTTGGCGACGAGCTGTCCGGGCGCCGGGTGCTGCGAGAGGTCGTCGAGCGTCAGCCGCGACGGGATGTCCTTGACGATCGCCTTGACCGTACGGGTGGTGTGCTTGAGCAGCACCCGCTGGCCGACCACGAGCGGCTGGTCCGCGACGTGGCAGACGGTCGCCTCGACGTCCTGGGTGACCGCCGGTGCGTCGTCGGCCGGTGCGATGAGGTCTCCGCGCGAGACGTCGATGTCGTCGGCGAGCCGGACGGTCACCGACTGGGGCGCCCAGGCGATGTCCACGCTCTCGCCGAGCGCGTCGATCCCGGCGATCGTCGACGTGCGGCCCGAGGGCAGGACCGTGACGGCCTCGCCCACCCGGAACGCGCCGGCGGCGATCTGGCCCGCGTAGCCCCGGTAGTCGGGGTGCTCGGCGGACTGCGGCCGGATCACGTACTGGACGGGGAAGCGTGCGTGGCAGCCGGTGAGGTCGTGGCTGACCGGCACCGTCTCCAGGTGTTCGAGGACCGTCGGGCCGCCGTACCAGTCCATGTGCGCGGAGGGCTCCACGACGTTGTCACCGGCGAGCGCGGAGATCGGGATCGCGGTGCACCAGTTCTCCTGGGGGTCCCCGCCAGGCCCCCAGCCCGGAACGCCGAGCGAGGCGGCGTATGCGGTGAACTCCTCGGCGATGGCGGCGAATACGGGCTCCGCGTAGTCGACCAGGTCCATCTTGTTGACGGCCAGGACCACGTGCGGCACCCGCAGCAGGGCGGCGACGGCGGCGTGCCGACGGGTCTGCTCGACGACGCCGTTGCGGGCGTCCACCAGGACGACGGCCAGCTCGGCCGTCGAGGCCCCCGTCACCATGTTCCGGGTGTACTGCACATGTCCCGGGGTGTCGGCCAGGATGAACCGGCGGCGCGGCGTGGCGAAATAGCGGTAGGCGACATCGATGGTGATGCCCTGCTCGCGCTCGGCCCGCAGCCCGTCGGTCAGCAGCGCCAGGTCCGGCGTCTTCTGGCCCCGGCTGCGCGAGGCGTGCTCGACGGCCTCCAGCTGGTCGGTCAGGACCGACTTGGAGTCGTGCAGAAGGCGTCCGACGAGAGTGGACTTCCCGTCGTCGACGGACCCCGCGGTGGCGAACCGCAGCAGGGTGGTGGTCGACAACTCATCGGAGATTGTGCTCATTTAGAAGTACCCCTCGCGCTTACGGTCTTCCATCGCGGCCTCGGACATCTTGTCGTCGGCGCGCGTCGCACCCCGCTCGGTGAGCCGGGAGGCGGCGATCTCGGTGATCACGGCGGCGAGCGTCGTGGCGTCCGAGTCGACCGCGCCGGTGCAGGACATGTCGCCGACGGTGCGGTAGCGCACCTGCCGGGTCTCGACCCGCTCGCCCTCCTTGGGACCGCCCCAGTCACCGGCGGTCAGCCACATCCCGGAGCGGTTGAAGACCTCCCGCTCGTGGGCGAAGTAGATCTCCGGAAGCTCGATTCCCTCGCGCTCGATGTACTGCCAGACGTCGAGCTCGGTCCAGTTGGAGATCGGGAAGACCCGGACGTGCTCGCCGGGGGCGTGGCGGCCGTTGTACAGCTGCCACAGCTCGGGGCGCTGGCGGCGTGGGTCCCACTGGGAGAACTCGTCGCGCAGCGAGAAGACCCGCTCCTTGGCGCGCGCCTTCTCCTCGTCGCGGCGGCCGCCGCCGAACACGGCGTCGAAGCGGTGCTCCTGGATCGCCTCGGTCAGCGGCACGGTCTGCAGCGGGTTGCGGGTGCCGTCGGGGCGCTCGCGGAGCTTCCCGGCGTCGATGTACTCCTGCACGGAGGCGACATGCAGCCGCAGCCCGTGCTCGGCGACGGTGCGGTCGCGGTAGTCGAGGACCTCGGGGAAGTTGTGCCCGGTGTCGACGTGCAGCAGCGTGAACGGCACCGGCGCCGGCGCGAACGCCTTCAGCGCCAGGTGCAGCATCACGATCGAGTCCTTGCCGCCGGAGAACAGGATCACCGGCCGCTCGAACTCTCCCGCCACCTCTCGGAAGATGTGCACTGCCTCGGACTCCAGGGAGTCCAGGTGGCTGAGTGCGTACGGATTGTCGGTGCTTTCCGAAACAGCCGCGACGGTCGTCACGCTGCACCCCTCTCGCTCAGCAGCGCGTACAGCTCCGCCGCGGACTCCTGCACGGTCTGCTGGTGCGACTCGATCCGCAGGTCCGGCGACTCGGGCGCCTCGTACGGGTCGTCGACCCCGGTGAGCCCGCTGATCTCGCCCGCCGCCTGCTTGGCGTAGAGCCCCTTCACGTCGCGTACGGAGCACACCTCGACCGGAGTCGCGACATGCACCTCCAGATACGCGGTGCCCTCGGCCTGGTGACGCTTGCGTACCGCGTCCCGGCTGTCCGCGTACGGGGCGATGACCGGGACCAGCACCTTCACGCCGTTGGCCGCCAGCAGTTCGGCGACGAAGCCGATCCGCTGGACGTTGGTGTGCCGGTCCTCGCGGGAGAAGCCCAGACCCGCGGAGAGGAACTCCCGGATCTCGTCGCCGTCGAGCACCTCCACCCGGTGGCCCTCGCTGCGCAGCCGCCCGGCCAGTTCGTACGCGATGGTGGTCTTGCCCGCGCTCGGCAGACCGGTCAGCCAGACGGTGGCTCCCGTCTCCGTCACGCTCATCGAACTCTCCTGATCAGTCGTCATCAGTCGTGCAGCCCACACTCGGTCTTGCCCCGCCCGGCCCACCGGCCCGCGCGTGCGTCCTCGCCGTCCCATACCCGGCGGGTGCAGGGCGCGCAGCCCACGGAGGCGTAACCGTCCATCAGCAGCGGGTTGGTGAGGACTCCGTGTTCCGCGACGTAGGCGTCGACGTCGTCCTGCGTCCAGCGGGCGATGGGCGAGATCTTGACCTTCTGCCGCTTCTCGTCCCAGCCGACGACCGGGGTGTTCGCGCGGGTCGGGGACTCGTCGCGACGCAGCCCGGTCGCCCAGGCCGCGTACGACGTCAGGCCCTCCTCAAGGGGCTTGACCTTGCGCAGCTTGCAGCACAGGTCGGGGTCCCGGTCGTGCAGCTTCGGCCCGTACTCGGCGTCCTGCTCGGCCACCGTCTGCCGCGGGGTCAACGTGATGACGCTGACATCCATCACGGCCTCGACGGCGTCACGCGTGCCGATCGTCTCCTCGAAGTGGTAACCGGTGTCGAGGAAGACCACGTCGACGCCCGGGAAGGCGCGGGACGCGAGATGCGCCACGACCGCGTCCTCCATCGAGGAGGTGACGCAGAACCGCCTGCCGAAGGTGTCGGCGGCCCACTGCAGGATCTCCGGCGCGGAGGCGTCCTCGAGTTCCCGCCCCGCTCGCTCGGCCAGCTCCCTGAGCTCATCGGACCCTAGCTGTCGGTGTTGCTGAGCCGCCGTCATATTCCCTCCGTTCAACGTCGTTGCGCTGAAGTCCTCGGGTCAGCAGGCCCAGGAATGTGAGCTGGAACGCGCGGTTGCAGGAAGCACATTCCCAGGCACCGTGCCCGGTCTCGTGCGGGCGCAGGTCCTCGTCGCCGCAGTACGGGCAGTAGAACGGTGCGGCGCGCTCGCTCATGACAGCGACTCCGCACTGGCCCGCGCCGCCCAGGTCGCGAACCGCTCGCCGTCCTCGCGCTCCGCCTGGAACCGGCCCAGCACCCGCTCGACGTAGTCGGGCAGCTCGGCGGAAGTGACCTTCAGGCCACGGACCTTGCGGCCGAAGCCGGCCTCCAGGCCCAGTGCGCCACCGAGGTGCACCTGGTAACCCTCGACCTGGTTGCCGTCGGCGTCCAGGACGAGCTGACCCTTGAGGCCGATGTCCGCGGTCTGGATGCGGGCGCAGGCATTGGGGCAGCCGTTGATGTTGATGGTGAGCGGCTCGTCGAACTCCGGCATGCGGCGCTCCAGTTCGTCGATCAGCGAGGCGCCGCGTGCCTTCGTCTCGACGATCGCCAGCTTGCAGAACTCGATGCCGGTGCAGGCCATCGTGCCGCGGCGGAAGGGCGAGGGTCTCACCTGGAAGTCGAGCGCCTCGAGTCCCGTGACCAGGGAGTCCACCTGGTCCTGCTCGACGTCGAGGATGAGCATCTTCTGCTCGACGGTGGTGCGCAGCCGGTCCGAACCGTGCGCGGCCGCCAGGTCGGCGATCTTGGCCAGCGTGGAGCCGTCCACCCGGCCGACCCGGGGCGCGAACCCGACGTAGAAGCGGCCGTCCTGCTGCTGGTGGACACCCACGTGGTCGCGCCAGCGGCTGCTCGGCTGCTCGGGTGCGGGCCCGTCGATCAGTGGGCGCTTCAGGTACTCGTCCTCCAGTACCTGGCGGAACTTCGCCGGGCCCCAGTCGGCCATCAGGAACTTCAGCCGGGCGCGGGTGCGCAGCCGCCGGTAGCCGTAATCACGGAAGATCCCCACCACGCCGGCCCAGACGTCCGGGACCTCGTCCAGCGGTACCCAGGCGCCCAGCCGTTCGGCGAGCCGTGGGTTGGTGGAGAGCCCGCCACCGACCCAGAGGTCGAAACCCGGACCGTGCTCGGGGTGGACCACGCCGACGAACGCGATGTCGTTGATCTCGTGGACCACGTCCTGCACAGGGGAGCCGGAGATCGCGGTCTTGAACTTGCGCGGCAGGTTGGAGAATTCCTTGTTGCCGATGTAGCGGTCGTGGATCTCGTCGACCGCGGGCGTGCCGTCGATGATCTCGTCGGCGGCGATCCCGGCCACCGGCGAGCCGATGATCACCCGCGGGCAGTCGCCGCACGCCTCGGTGGTGGAGAGCCCGACGGCCTCCAGCTTCTCCCAGATCGCCGGGACGTCCTCGATGCGGATCCAGTGCAGCTGGATGTTCTGCCGGTCGGTGATGTCCGCGGTGCCGCGCGCGTACTCCTGCGAGATCTCGCCGATGACGCGCAGCTGCGCGGTGGTCAGCCGGCCGCCGTCGATCCGGATCCGCAGCATGAAGTACGTGTCGTCCAGCTCCTCGGGCTCCAGGATCGCGGTCTTGCCCCCGTCGATCCCGGGCTTGCGCTGGGTGTAGAGACCCCACCAGCGCATGCGCCCACGAAGATCGTTGGGGTCGATCGAGTCGAATCCGCGCTTGGAGTAGATCGTCTCAATCCGTGTCCGTACATTGAGACCGTCGTCGTCCTTCTTGAACTGCTCATTGCCGTTGAGCGGAGTGTGGTGTCCCACGGCCCACTGGCCCTCGCCACGGTGGCGTCCGGCCTTGCGGCGGGGTGTGGTGGTCGCAGGCTGTTCCGGGGTGGCGGCCATGACAGTACGTCCTTCGGGACTGCGGGAGGGCGGCTCTGAACTGCACACTCGCGCTGAGGCGCGGCGGTGCGCAGGAGTTGCAGAGAAAAGAAAGAAAGGGGGGATCGCGGCGGGTGCTGGGACTCTCAGCTCGCCGGACAGATGGCGCTGGACACGCGGCCGAGGTCGACGTGGCGTCGACTCACCAAGGCAATCCCAGTTCCAGGCATGACGGAAGCCTGTCACGCGCGTCTCGGGACAGTCCACCACTATCCATGATGTGGACGAGACTGTCCCGAAAAGTGAGACACTGTGGTGCCGGTCACGCCAAGGTGCGGGCGTTCGGATCCGTATGAGCCGCTAGCTCCCGGTATGTCCGTACGGTGTCCCGTAGGATCGCCGCCTCCGGGCAACCGCACATACCCGGCGGACGCGCGGCGATCCGGCGCTGCGCCTCGCGCGGCGGGGCGCCACAGGTGGTCCCGGTTCCGGGACGGCCCCGCGGCGCGCAAGGCGCCGGCCCGACTTCTACCGCTGCGCCCCCGGCCACGGCCCCGGCGTGGCCACCTCCGGCTCCAGCTCCACCTTCGTGTCGAAGAGCCGGAACCCGCGCCGCAGGTAGTTGTCCATCGCGTGCGGGCCGTCCTTGGAGCAGGTGTGCAGCCACACCCGCTTCGTCGGCGTCCGCTCCGGCCAGCGCTCCGCCAGGTCCCAGGCGCGCGCGGCCCCGTAGGCGAGCAGATGGCCCCCGATCCGGCGGCCGCGGAACGCCGGGATCAGTCCGAAGTACATGATCTCGACGACGCCCTCGTCCTGCGGGTCCAGTTCGATGTACCCGGCCGGGGTCCCGTTCTCGTACGCCACCCAGGTCTCCGCGCCGGGCCGGTCCAGTGCCTCCTGCCACTGCGCGTACGTCATCGAGAGCCGGTCGGTCCACTGGATGTCGCCCCCGACCGCCGTGTACAGGAACCGGCTGAACTCGGGCAGCGGCACCGCCGACCGTACGATCCGGATGTCGCCCTCGGGGGCTGCGGCGGGCCGCAGGTCGTCGGGGGAGGTCTGTTCCAGGGACCAGACGGTCACCTCGGCGGCGGCTGTGCGTTCCGTGTTGCTCATGGCTGTCAGGGAATCATGCCGTGCAGCTTTGGCCAAAGCCTGTCCCGCGGTGCGGACTGGAGGACTCCGGTTCTCCGGTCACCCCGTCGTCCGGGCCCTGACCACCGTCCGACGGGCCGTCCGCCACCTGCACGAGCCAGCCGCCGGGCAGTGGCTCCACCCGGCACATGCCGAGTGACGGCAGCCACACCCGGCCCGGTTGCAGCGACTTCGGCAGCGGCAGCCGGGACCGCACGGCGGAGCCTGTGCCCTGTTGCTCGGTGTGCACAGCATGGAGGGTGGTGCCGTGTCGGCGCAGCACCACCCTGCGTCGCTTTTCCGGGCGGATCAGTGTGCGACGGGCCGTGCGCGCTCCACGATCGACGCCAGGTCCAGGCTGTGCGGCAGCGTCCCGAACGCCGCGCCCCAGTCCCCGCCCAGCCGCGACGCACAGAACGCGTCGGCGACCTCCGGCGGCGCCCAGCGGACCAGCAGCGAACCCTGCAGTACCAGCGCCATCCGTTCGACGAGCCGGCGGGCCCGCGCCTCGATCCCGTTCAGATCGGCGAGCTCGGTCAGCATGGCCTTGATTGCCCCGTCCAGCCGGTGATCGGCACCGCGCGCCCTGCCGACCTCCTGGAGGAACGCGTTCAGCGCCTGCGGTTCGCGCTGCAGCGCCCGCAGGACGTCCAGGGCCTGCACGTTCCCGGAGCCCTCCCAGATCGAGTTGAGCGGCGCCTCGCGCAGCAGCCGCGGCATCCCGGACTCCTCGACGTAACCGTTCCCGCCCAGGCACTCCAGCGCCTCGCCCACCATGGGGGTGCACCGCTTCGTCACCCAGTACTTCGCCGTGGGCACCGCGATCCGCAGGAACGCGGCCTCCGCCTCCGTACCGGCGTCGTACGCGGCGGCCAGCCGCAGTGCCAGCACCGTCGCCGCCTCGGACTCCAGCGCCAGATCGGCCAGTACGTTCCGCATCAGCGGCTTCTCGATCAGCACCCCGCCGAACGCGCTGCGGTACGTGCAGTGGTGGACCGCCTGGGCGACCGCCTGCCGCATCAGCGCCGCCGAACCGGTCACACAGTCCAGCCGGGTCGCCGCCACCATCTCGATGATGGTGCGGACCCCGCGTCCCTCCTCGCCGACCCGGCGTGCCCACGTCCCGTCGAACTCGACCTCGGCCGAGGCGTTGGACCGGTTGCCCAGCTTGTCCTTGAGGCGCTGGATCGCGAACACGTTGCGGGTGCCGTCGGGCAGCACCCGGGGCAGCAGGAAGCACGTCAGCCCGTCGGGTGCCTGCGCCAGCACCAGGAAGCCGTCGGACATCGGGGCCGAGCAGAACCACTTGTGCCCGGTGAGCAGGTACTCGCCGTCGGCGGACAGTGGCTCGGCCCGTGTCGTGTTGGACCGCACATCGGTGCCGCCCTGCTTCTCCGTCATGCCCATCCCGAAGAGCACACCGGCCTTCTGCGCGGCGGGCCGGAGCCCCCGCTCGTACACCGGCGACGTCAGGCGCGGCTCCCACTCGGCGGCCAGCTCCGGATCGGTCCGCAGCGCGGGCACCGCCGCGTGCGTCATCGACAGCGGGCAGCCGTGCCCGCCCTCGGCCTGTGTCCACACCAGGAACCCGGCCGCGCGCCGCACATGCCCGCCGGGCCGCCCCCAGGCATCGGTCAGCCCGGCGGTGACCGCGTGCCCGAGCAGCCGGTGCCAGGACGGGTGGAACTCCACTTCGTCGATGCGATGCCCGTACCGGTCATGGGTGCGGAGCTTCGGCGGATTCTCGTTCGCCTGCGTGCCCCACTCCTGGACCTGCGCGGACCCCGCGGCCCGGCCCAGGTCGTGCAGTTCCTCGCGCACCCCCGCCAGCCGTTCGGGCGCGAGATGCCGCTCCACGGCCTCGGTGAGCGCGCGGTCGGCCGCGAAGACGTCGTAGCCGACCAGCGGCGGGACCTGATTGGACACGGTGTGGGTGGTGGCTGCCATGCGGATACGGTAAGGATGTGCAGGCAGCAAATGAAACACCCGAGCGGCCACCGGGTCGGCTCCACCGGGCCCGAGTCCTCTACCGCAACATATCCAAGCGGCAGATGGTCTGGCAGTTGCTCAAGGACACCGTCAATTCGTGCATGGAGTACCGCATTCTGGGACTCGCGGCCGAGGCGGCGTTCTTCACCCTGCTGTCCTTGCCGCCCCTGCTGCTCGGCCTGATCGGACTGCTGGGGTACGTCGACGAGTGGACCAGTACCACCACGGTCGCCTCCATCGAGCGCAATATCCTGAACGCGGCGCAGACGGTGCTGTCCGAGCGGGGTGTCAACGACTTCGCGAAACCGCTCCTGACGGACGTCACGACAGGTGCCCGGCCCGATGTCATCTCGATCGGATTCGCGATCGCGCTCTGGTCCGGGTCCCGCGCCGTGAACGTCTTCATCGACACGATCACCGTGATGTACGGCCTCGACGGCCAGCGCGGCATCGTCAAGACGCGGCTTCTCTCCTTCCTGCTGTACATCGTCGCGCTGCTGCTCGGCGCGGTCGTACTGCCGCTGCTGGTAGTCGGCCCCGACCGGGTCGTGGAGTTCATCCCGTGGGGCACGGAGGTCATCAGCGTCCTGTACTGGCCGCTGGTGATCCTGCTGACGATCGCGTTCCTGACGACGCTCTACCACGTGTCCGTGCCGGTCCGGTCGCCGTGGCTGGAGGACGTGCCGGGCGCGCTGGTGGCGCTCGCCATGTGGGTGGTCGGCAGCTTCCTGCTGCGGATCTATCTGACCAGTACGGTCGAGGGGCCGACGATCTACGGGTCGCTGGCCGCCCCCATCGCCGTGCTGCTGTGGATCGGCATCTCCGCGTTCGCGGTACTGGTGGGGGCGGCGGTCAACGCCGCCATCGACCGGGTGTGGCCGTCGGTGGCGACGGCGGCGGCACGTGCGGCCAACGACCTGGCGCGGGCCGCCCAGGCCGCGGAGTTGGTGGCGCGGACGAAGGCGGAGTACGACGAGGACGGTGACAGTCCCTACATGCCGTCCGAGTTCCCGGAGCGGTGGTCGCGGTTCCTGCCGCCGGACGATGTGAAGTCCCGGCTGCTGCAGCCGAGGGCCGAGAAGGACATCGCCAAGGACCCGGCCAAGGACGCGGAGCGGGAGACGAAGAGGTCCCGGGAGTCCCGTTCGTAGCGGGGACAGCCCTTGGAGGGGCTCACACAATGGGCGACACGTACGAGGAGTGGGAGTCCCGGTTCGGCGGGGCGGTCGTCTGGACCCGGCAGGTCCCCGAGGGGCCTGTCCGACCGGTACTGCCCGATGGCTGCATGGACCTGCTCTGGATCGACGGCCGACTGCTCGTCGCCGGGCCCGACACCCATGCGTACGAGCCCGCCGGGGCGACCGGCCGGCGGTTCACCGGCATCCGGTTCGCCCCCGGCACCGCCCCGGCGCTCCTGGGCGTACCGGCGGACGAACTGCGTGACCAGCGGGTCGAGCTCGCCGATCTGTGGCCGGCCGCCCAGGTGCGGGTACTCGCCGAGCGCATCGCCGATGCCGCCGACCCCGCCGCAGCCCTGGAGTCCGTGGCACTGCGGCGGGCGGCCGATACCGGGCCGGCGGACCCGCTGATGCGGTACGTCGCCGCGCAGCTGGCGCGGGGCCGGTCCGTCGCCGACACCGCGCACACGGCCGGTCTCGGCGCCCGCCAACTGCACCGCCGTTCCCTGGCGGCCTTCGGCTACGGGCCCAAGACCCTGACCCGGATCCTGCGACTGCAGCGCGCGCTCGTTCTCGTACGGTCCGGAGCGCCGTACGCCGAGGCGGCGCTCGCGGCGGGCTGCACCGACCAGGCGCATCTCGCGCGGGAGATGCGCGAACTGGCCGGCACGACCCTGACCGCCTACTGCGAGGCGTTGGCGAACAGCGACACCGCGCAGCCGTCCGGGTCGAGGACCACCGCGTAACGCTGCCCCCACACGGCGTCCCACGGCTTCAGATGGCCCCGGTACCCGGCGCCGGTCAGATCGTCATACACCGCGTCCACCTCCGCCGGACCGTCGCAGCGGAACGCGAGCCCAACCCGGTCGCCGCCCCGCGTACCGGACCACTCGGGGTCGTAGGCGCGGACGACGTCCTCGGTGTCCCACATGAGGCGCTGCCCGCCCGGCAGGGTCACTTCGACATGGGGTGCGGAATCCGCCCCGGCCGGGATGTCGAGCCCGAGCCGGCGGTAGAAGGCGAGCGATGCGGCCAGATCCGCGGTCGTGATGCCGATCGCGTCGATTCGTGGAGTCATGGTCCGAACGTAGAACGGACACGCGCCACGGGTCTTGTACGAATCGGTCATCTCCTTGTCCGGCTGCGGGGGCGTCGGGGCGGGTGACCTAGATTTTCGGTGCGGACCAGGGGGCTCCTCGACGGCCGCGTTCCCTGCTCCGCCCCTGTCCCGGCAGTGGACCCACCGCGGACACGGCCAGGGTCTCGACCAGCTTCTCCCGCGCGATGACCCGCTGAAGCTTTGATCAAGAACGGGACCGTGTCCGCCTGTCGTCCTTACCGGGTCTCCCGGCCGGCGCCGGAAGACCCGTGGCGAAAGGTCGTCACATACCCCTGAGAGCGGGTTCGAGGCTGGGCTCGACCACTGGCGACTGGGGGGCGTCGTGATGCCTGAACAGTTTGCTGGGCCACCACATCCACCGACCCACGTCCAGGGTCAGCGCGGTGACCAGCACCGAGCGGACGATCATGGTGTCCAGCAGCACGCCGAACGCCACCGCGAATCCGAGCTCGGCCGCGAACACCAGTGGCAGCGAGGCCATCGCCGCGAATGTACCGGCCAGCACCAGACCCGCTGAGGTGATCACACCCCCGGTGGTGGACAGGCCCAGGAGCGCGCCCCGCCGGGTGCCCTGCAGCACTGTCACTTCGCGCACCCGGGTGACCAGGAAGATGTTGTAGTCGATGCCCAGGGCGACCAGGAACACGAACGTCAGAAGCGGGAAGGAGGCTTCCGCCCCGGCGAAGTGGAACACGTGGTTGAACATCAGGCTGCTCACGCCAAGGGCCGCTGCGAAGGACAGCACCACCGTCGCCATGAGCAGCAGCGGGGCGACGATCGCCCGCAGCAGCAGCGTGAGGATCAGGAACACCACGACCAGCACGATGGGGATGATCACCTTGGAGTCGCGGGCGGCCGCTTCTTGCGCGTCGAGAGCGATCGCCGTGTTGCCGCCGACTCGGGCATCCGCCCCCTCGATCCTGTGGACCGCGGTTCTGACCCGCTCGACGGTGCGCATCGCGGCCGTGCTGCTGGGGTCGTCCTTGAGCTCCCCGAGCAATATGGCGTCACCACCCTTGACCATCGGCGCCGAGACGTCAGCGACTCCTGGGACGCCGGACAGCGCGGTCTTCACCTGCTCCGCCGAGGCGGCCTTGGTCACGACGTAGATGGGGTCGCCCGACCCGGCCGGGAAGTGCCTGGACTGGATCTCCTCGCCGACGGCCATCTGCGGCTTGTTGGTGAACTGGTCCGGGGCGGAGAGGCCGTCGGCCTTGAGCCCGAACACCCCGATCGCCATGACGCCGAGGACGAGCGCGGTGCCGATCCATACGATCCGCGGTCGGCCGGAGACGGCGGTGCCGACCCGGGTCCAGAGGCCCTTGTCGGTCGCCACCGCCGATCCGTACGACGGCTTCACCGGCCAGAAGATCCAGCGGCCGCAGATGACCAGCAGGGCCGGCATCAGGGTGACCATGGCGAGCAGCCCGACGAGGATGCCCACGGCACAGGCCGGCCCGAGCCCCTTGGTGGAATTGAGGGTGGCCAGCATCAGCAGCATCAGGCTGACCGCGACGGTCGCGGCGCTGGCGATGATCGCGGGACTGGAGCGGTGCAGGGCCTCCGCCATCGCCTCGTGCCGGTCCTCGTGCCGCCCCAACTCCTCCCGGTATCGCGAGATGAGCAGGAGTGCGTAGTCGGTGGCGGCGCCGAACACCAGCACGGTCAGGATGAAGCTGGTCTGCTTGTTGACGGTGAGTCCGGCGTTCTTCGCCAGCAGATAGATCACCGCTTCCGACGTGACCAGGGCGACGCCCACGGTCAGCAGGGGCAGCAGTGGCAGCAACGGGCTGCGGTACGTGAACAGCAGGATCACGACCACCACCAACGCGGTGATCGTTGTCAGGCCGCCGCCTCCACTGAAGGCCTTGATCGAGTCGGATGCGTAACCGGCCGGTCCGGTGACGTGGAACCCGAGGCCGCCCGCGTTCTCTTCGCCGACCTCGGCCATCGCGTCGACGACCTTGCCGATCCCCTCCCAGCCCGACTTGTCCTTGTGAACCTGGACCACGGTCTGGATGGCCTGGCCGTCCTGGGCCTTCAACGGGCCCTGTGGCTGCCCCACGACGTTTTCGATCCCCTTGAAGGCTTCGACGTCGGCACGGGCCTTGGCCATGTCGGCATCGGTGATGCCCTCGGGCCGGTCGTAGACCACAATCGCCGGCAGGGTATCGGCAGGCTGGAACTTCTCGGCTCGGTCGACGACCTTGGTCGACTCCGCGTTACTGGGCAGCCAGGCCGAATTGTCGTTCTCCTCGACGTCGCCGAGCTTGCCGGCCAGCATGAGGGCCGGGACCAGCAGGGCCACCCAGAGGGCGAGAATGACCCATTTCGCCACCCTGCCACTGGGCAGGGCCGCCATTTTGCGCACCATGTGGATTCCTCGGCGTTCAGTCGACGTGAGAGAGCTTGTCGGGATTGGCGACGACGTAGATCCCGCTCACCTGGTCGCCGTCCGGAGTGAGGTCGAGGACGAGGACGGCGTAGAGGGTGTCGCCGGCGAACAGCAGTGCTGACGGGTCGCCGTTGACGCTGCGGTAGGCGATGTCGAGGCCCTTGCCGGAGTGGGGGGCGGCTGCGGCGAGCAGGCGCGCGACCTTGTCCCGGCCGTGGAGCGGTCGCTGGCCCGCCGGCGCCCTGCCCTTGCCTCCGGCGTCACCCCACAGGGTCACGTCCGGCGCCAGGGTCTGCAGGAGGGCGTCCAGGTCGCCGCCGAGCGCGGCGGCGAGGAACCGTTCGGTCACCTGCTGCTGGACGTGCGGGTCGGGCTCGCAGCGGGGGCGTCGGGCATGGACGTGCTCGCGGGCGCGATGGGCGAGCTGGCGAATCGCCGAGGGGCTGCGGCCGAGGATTTCTGCGATCTCGGTGTGGGCGTAGCCGAACACCTCGTGCAGGACGAACACCCCGCGTTCCAGGGGGGTGAGGGTTTCCAGGATCACCAGCAGCGCCATCGACACCGACTCGGCGTGCACTGCCGCGTCAGCGGCATTGCCGGGGACGGACATGTCGGTGAGGGGGCTGACGAGCGGTTCAGGCAGCCATGGCCCGACGTAGGTTTCACGGCGACGACTGATGGTGGCCTGGTGGGCCAGGGCCCGGTTCACCGCGATCCGCACCAGGTAGGCGCGCGGGTTGCCGATCGGCTCCGCGCTCGGCGCCTGGTTTCTGGCCGTCCACGACAGCCACGTCTCCTGCAACACGTCCTCGGTGTCGGCGACGCTGCCGAGCATGTTGTAGACGATGGAGAACAGCAGCTCACGGTGGTCGTGGAACATCTGTGTCGCGGTGTTCGCCACCGGATCTGACGCCGCCTCCTGCGGGCTGCCTTCGCATGAGGCGGCCTGGGAGTCCGGCGGGGGGTGGTACATCGTGGGGCCTTCCGTCGCGGGTGCATTGCGAAATGAGAGCGACCACGGCACGCGGAGTGTGACATCCACCACCGAAATGCGATCTACATCACATCAATGGCCTGCAATGTCACCTGTGACGTCCTACCGGCTGGTCGTCGTGACCCCCGTGCTCCTCTGCCGGTGTGTGCGAGGCGTCCCACCGCGGTAGCAGCTATTGATTGCTGGGAGGACCAGCTCGGGGCGCTGGGGCTCGTGCTGAACGCCGTGGTGCTATGGATGACGCGCCGGGACGAGGACATCGCCCACCTGTCCCCGCTCAAGCACAAGAACCTCAACTGCCTGGGCCGCTACAGCTTTACCGCCTCCCAGCCAGTCCAGGGGCTGCGGCATCTGCGCGACCCGGACACTGCTGACCTCGACGATGACGACGACGGGCAGGAGGAGTGAGCGCCGCATCTGCCGGCCGGGTCGGGCTGTTGCACTCCAGGAAGCCCGCCGACCGGCGGGGGCGGGACACAGAGATCGCGGCAGCTCCGGCAGCGAGTGTCGGATGAGGCTCGTCGCTCCGTGTCTACATTGAACTGTCTCTCAGAAAGCATTTGGTGTAGGTGAATTGCGCCTTGTGCCCTAGTAAGTACCTCGGCAGGTGGATGTTGTTTCATCCGTTATGCGCTTGGCGAGGAACCTACTAGGACAGAAAGGGCAATTCGCCTAGGTCACATGCCCTCTGAGGTGTGTTCGTGGTGCGGATGCGGGCTCGGGCCTGCTGGGGAGGCTACTTCCATGCGACGGCCACGATGGCTGCGGCCGCTGTGAACGTCCCCACGGCATAGAAGGCCCATGGTTGCTTGTTGCGCATGCCCACCAGTGCTGTCACCGCCACCAGGACGTCCAAGGCCAGTTTTACCCCCATCTTCGCGTGAGGCACCGGAAGGTCCAGGGATATTCGGGTCCAGATGAGTCCCGCACCCGTGACCAGCTGAACGACCGTGCTGCTCACCATGTAACTGCCAGTCACCGGGTCCTTCCCTCGCAGCTGGAAGAAGATGCCACCCAGGAGCGCGGCGAACCCGAAGAGGTGGAAGACAAGGAATGTGTACCGAAGGATCTCCATGCCAGTGATCTTTCTATAGAGACAGAACGAATTGAAGATTCATTACACGGGAACTCGACCACGCCCGCGTCACCCTGGCGACCGCCACCGCCGATCTCGGCGGCGACAACTCCCCGGACAGATCCGGTCGTCGCCCGTGGAGCAGGAGCGAGTTTGACGGCAGACCCTGGCGCGTGGGCGCCGGCCCCGGCGCGATGAGCGGCACTTCGGCACCGCACCGCGCCGACGGCGGCAGTCGACCCCGTGGGTCAGCCGGTGAAGGGCGCCGGGCCGAAGCGGCCCCAGGCGGCAAAGGCGGCCATGGTGACGGCGACCGTGGCGGTGGGCAGGCTGAACGGCACCTGCCCACCGACCAGCAGCCCGACGGCTGCGGCGAGGAGCGGACGTGGTGAGGGAGAGCGCGGCGCAGGCGCACCGGGAGCTGCTCACTCCGCTGACAGGTGCGCCGGCGGAGCTGGGGGATGACGATCCGCGGCGTACGGCATTGCTGCTTCAGGGGATCTTCAATGCCGCCACGACGGCGATCGAGTCGGGGGACGACGCGGCGGCGGAGACGGGGCGGGCTGTGCGGATGGCGGTTGCCGCCGTGATGGGGGGCGCCGTCTCCGCGTGAGGGGCGCCAGTGACGGGGTTGCGCGGCCTTCGGCTCGGTCCGCCCTGCATGCGGCCTTCGGCTCGGCTCCGCCCTCGAGTCCGCCGATGCGCTGTCTGGACGCCGCGGATACCGCGAGGATCGCCCGCCGCGTGCCCCCATGTGCCGGTCGGTGTTACGGAAACAGGTCCGGTAGGACAGCCGAGGCTGTCCTACCGGACCTGTCCGCGATCCAGCGGTTACGTCACTTCTGTCCGGCGCGGGCGCGACGCATCAGCACCGCGCCGCCGAGCAGCAGGGCGGCGCTCGCTCCGGCCGCCAGGCCGAGGTCGGCGGCGCCGGTGTGGGCCAGCTGCGAGCCGGGGACATGCGGGGTGCGCGGCACTGTCGTATCGGTGACGGGCACGGTGGTGGTCGGGGGCACGGTGGTGGTCGGGGGCACGGTGGTGGTCGGCGGGGTGACGGGGGGAACCGTGATGGGGGGCACGGTGATGGGCGGCACCGTGATGGGGGGCACGGTGACGGGCGGCACCGTGATGGGGGGAACGGTGACGGGCGGCACGGTGACGGGCGGCACGGTGACGGGGGGAACGGTGACGGGGGGAACGGTGACGGGCGGCACCGTGACGGGGGGAACGGTGGTGGGCGGCAATGACGTTGACGGCCGGTGCGTATGGGAGCACCCGTTGCCGGACGCGGGATTCAGCGCACCGACGACATCGACGGAGTTGCCGCAGGCATTGACCGGGATATCGACAGGAGCCTGGATCAGGTTCCCTGACAGCACCCCGGGGGAGTCGCTGGTTGAACCCTTGGCGCTCGCGCCCCGGGTCCCGTTGTCGTCCGGACCGCTGTCGGTGTTCTCGCACTCATTACCGAAGGCCGGGTTCAGTAGCCCGACCACATTGACTGTGTTGCCGCAGAGGTTGACGGGAACGTGCACCGGCACCTGCACGGCATTGCCGGAGCCGACGCCCGGCGAATCGGTGGCCGTCCCGTCGGCCGAGGCATCCGCGAACGCGTAGCCGCCGGCCGCGGTCAGGATTCCTGACGCCGCCGCCATGACGATCATGCTTTTACTCAAGGCTTTTCGCATTAGTTGCCCCTTCTTAGGACATCGTGCGCGGGCGGAATGCCCGCATTTCTTTCACTAGGCGGTGGCAGTTACCGCCCGGGGCTGCCGCCCGGACGGTTCTCCATGTCCGTGTTCGGCAAGCGGTGGTCGCGTCACGGCAGAATCGGCGAATCTCTGCCGGACGCGTTCCGGAAGTGCGCTTGTCGACAGTCGTAACGATGGGGAATTGGTGAAGGAAACTCGAAAGTCCACGGGAATTGTGTGACCACCCGGACGGGTGACGCACGCGTGTTCTCCAGCCGGTTGTTCAGGCGGAACCGCGGGTTTCTGGGCGTGCTCTCGTACGGGTGTCCGTGGCTTCCTGACATTCGGGTGAATGAACAGAACCAAACGCCCTGCGCCGAGTTGGGCAGGGTGCGTTCCGGCGTGGGGCGTCAAGTGCGGGAAGGGGTTCATCGTGATCAAGATGGTTCTGGCTACGGGCGCCGTCGCCGCCTCCACTGCCGGCATCTCGGCCACGCGCGCTCCGCAGGCGATGGCCATCGGCAATGGCACCTGCACCTCCTCGGTCAACGGCAACGGCGCCTCGCAGTCCTTCGGTGACTCCGAGACCCGTGGTGACTGGAGCCCGCAGTTCGGCCTGGTCCAGGGCAGTCTGAAGAAGCCTTGTGCCGGCCTCCCGGCCAAGGTCAACGCCGGTTCGCTGCTCGGTGTCGCCCCGGTCGCGGTCCAGGACGTCAGCGTCCTGTCCTCGCCGCAGAACCAGCAGTGCACCGAGAACTCCACCCAGGCCAAGGGTGACGAGCCCCTGTCGCACATCCGGGACACCATCCCGGTGCTCTCCGGCGACGGCGCTTCCACCCATTGATCCAGCCGCACCGAACTGGCCCGGGCCGCCGGCGTTCCTCCTCTGCGCGGTCCGGGTCTGCTGCTGCCCGCGGCAATCTCGGGGTAGCGGAGATTCCGGAAGATTCCGGCGGTGGTGGCGGGCGATCGGGGGATTACGTCATTCGGGCGGATTTCCGAGAATTCTTTCCCTGAAGAGTTTCGCGCACGGACTTACATCGTTACGAATTACAGTGGCGGAGTTACGAGCGATCAGGACAGCGCTCGTGCGGCACGAAAGTCGTGGCCGCTCCGGACTCCGTCAAAGAAAGGGACGAAAGTGAAGTACACCAAGGCTGCTGCCGTCGCCGCCGGAACGCTGATGGCGATCGGTGCCGCTACGCCCGCCTTCGCCGACACCGGTGCCGCTGGCTCCGCTCTCAACTCTCCGGGCGTTATTTCTGGCAACGTCATCCAGCTTCCGATTCACATTCCGGTCAATGCCTGCGGCAACACCGTGAGCGTGATCGGTGGGCTGAACCCCGCGTCCGGCAACGCCTGCGCCAACAGCTGACCGCTGTCGGCCGAGCCCCGTGCTCATGTCCGGTTCGCCCCGGATCGCACCTCCTGCGATCCGGGGCGTTCCTCTTTTTCTGCGTTCTCCGTCCCGGAGGTGCGCGGTACTGCCCGGATGCGGCGGAACGACCGGAGACATTCCACCGGCCCGGGGCGCGGAGCGCCGGCGGCTGGAGGCTGACACCGGGACAGCTGCGCAGAACGGAGCACCTGACAGTGCACCACTGATTCCGCCCCCGGAACCCGTACAACACCCGTTCCGGTGATTAGTCATGCAATCGATTGAGTGTTCCGGCAGAAAAAGGAGACCGCGCAGTTGCCCGGCCGGAACCGGATCATTACCCAGGGCGAAAGCGGCAGAAGTCACAGGTAAAGAAGGCCTGTGCGGTGCGGGGACGCGACCGAAACAGATGCCGCCGTAGAAGGGAACCCGAAAAGTGAAGTACGCGAAGACAGCTGCGTTCGTGACCGGTTCCGTGGTTGCTCTCGGAACGACTGCTCCCGCCTTCGCCGTTACCACCGCTGCGGCGCCCGGTTTCAGTCTCGACAGTGGCGTCAACCAGGTGCTGGAGGCGGCGCCACAGGGTGTCGACCCGGTCGTCGAGACCGTCAGCGGCGCCACCGACCCGGTGCAGAAGAAGGGCACCGTCACCGAGGTCGCCGGTCAGGCGGCCGCAGCGGCCCAGGACGCTGCGCCGCTGCGCGGCAGCGTGCCTCTCGGCGGCTGATCCGTCGTAAGACCGACCGGCACAGGGGCAGCTTCTCGAAACCCTCGTTGGAGGGGAGTACTGGGCCGATTGCCGCAGTGGCGGCGGCCGTAACCCGTCGAACCGGGTACAGGCGTCCCATGGACCAGTACGACAGCCAACGCCCGTGGGGCCTGCACCGGCACACGGAGGACGACACCCCGATCTATGACCGCTTGCTCGCCGAATGGCAGGCGGCCCGGCGAGGCCGGGACCGGGACCGGGCACCGCGTCCCGAGCCGGGTCCGACCCGCGCGGACGGACTCGTGCCCGCCGCGCGCACCTCCTGCGAGGACATCGGTGAATGACCTCCGGATAGAACCCGTGTGACCGGACCGCTCGAACTCCCGTGTCCGTACGGGACCGCATGCGCCGATGCCCACCGCTCGACGGGGGGTGGGCATCGACGCGTGCGGATCAAAAATGTGTTGACGCCGTCGGGCGGTCCCGGGCTATCGTGTGCAGCGTTCCGGACGGCGGGCATGAACCGCCGGTGTCGGCCCCGTGCTTGGACCAGGAGGTGAGGACATTGATGACTGTCGCCGCAGTGGGCGCTGCCCACAACCCGAAGAGCATCGTTCTCACTCCCGTGGTCGCCGGCTGACCTTCTCCGTAACCTCCACGCGCCCGTGTGCGCGTCGCCGGGGCCACCCTTTGAAGGGTTTCCCTTGTCTTTCTCCTCGCTTTCCCCGCTCTCCTCCCTCGTCGGCCCGTCCGCGTCGCATCCGCTGGCACCGTACGGCTGGGACGACGACTGGGCCGCCGAGTTCGCTCCCCACGCCGAACAGGGACTGCTGCCCGGTCGGGTGGTGCGGGTGGACCGCGGTCAGTGCGATGTCGTCACCCCCGACGGCACCGTGCGCGCCGACACCGCGTTCGTGGTGCCGCGCGACCCGATGCGGATCGTCTGCACGGGCGACTGGGTCGCCGTCGACCCCGACGGTGATCCGCAGTTCGTACGGACGCTGCTGCCACGGCGTACCGCCTTCGTGCGCTCGACGTCGTCGAAGCGGTCCGAGGGACAGGTCCTCGCGACCAACGTCGACCACATCGCCATCTGCGTCTCGCTCGCCGTGGAGCTCGACCTGGGGCGGGTGGAACGCTTTCTGGCGCTCGCCATGTCCAGTTCCAGCGGTGACGCACTGCTGCGGGACGGGGCGTCCGCGCAGGACGGCGCCGCTCAGCCGCTGGTGGTTCTGACCAAGGCGGACCTGGTGCCCGACACCGCCACGCTGGCGTACCTCGTCCAGGACATCGAGACCGTCGCCCCCGGTGTGCAGGTGCTGCCCGTCAGCTCCGCCACCGGGGAGGGGCTCGACGTGCTCGGCGCCATTGTCTCCGGCGGTACGAGTGTGCTGCTCGGGGTGTCCGGCGCCGGCAAGTCCACGCTTGCCAACGCCCTGCTCGGCGACGACGTGATGGCTGTCCAGGCAGCCCGTGACGTCGACGGCAAGGGCCGGCACACCACCACGACCCGCAACCTGCTGGTCCTGCCCTCCGGGGGCGTCCTCATCGACACCCCCGGGCTGCGCGGGGTCGGTCTCTGGGACGCGGAGGCCGGTGTCGGACAGGTCTTCTCGGACGTGGAGGACCTGGCCCGGGAGTGCCGCTTCCAGGACTGCCACCATGAGTCCGAGCCCGGCTGCGCAGTGCTCGCGGCCATCGAGGACGGCGCGCTGCCCGAGCGGCGCCTCGACAGCTACCGCAAGCTGCTCCGCGAGAACCAGCGCATCGTCGCCAAGACCGATGCCCGGGTACGGTCCGAGATCCGCCGCGAGTGGAAGCGCAAGGGGGCCGAGGGCCGGGCGGCCATGGACGCCAAGCGGGGCCGGCTGCGGTAGCGCACGGGGCCGAGTCCACGTCCGAAAACCGCGAGTGCGCCACTGGGGGGTGGCGCACACTGGGCGGTGTGATGGACGAACAGACCAGGTACGAGGCGGTGAGCAGCCGCGACGCGCGTTTCGACGGGGAGTTCTTCTTCGCCGTCGAGACCACCGGCATCTATTGCCGGCCGAGCTGCCCTGCCGTCACCCCCAAGCGGAAGAACGTCCGCTTCTACCCGACCGCAGCCGCCGCCCAGGGCCATGGCTTCCGGGCCTGCAGACGATGCCGCCCGGACGCCGTCCCGGGGTCCGCGGAATGGGACGTACGCGCCGATGTCGTCGGCCGCGCCATGCGAATGATCGGCGACGGCGTGGTCGACCGGGAAGGCGTTCCCGGTCTTGCCCACCGGCTCGGCTACAGCTCGCGCCAGGTGCAGCGGCAGCTCAACGCCGAGCTGGGCGCCGGACCCGTCGCCCTCGCCCGTGCCCAGCGCGCGCACACCGCACGGGTGCTGCTCCAGACGACCGGGCTGCCTGTCACCGAGATCGGGTTCGCGTCGGGCTTCGCCAGCGTGCGCCAGTTCAACGACACGATCCGACAGATCTACGCCCGTACGCCGAGCGCACTGCGGGCCGAGGCCGGTACCGGGCTGGGCGCGGCGGTACGGGAGGCGCGCACGACCGGGGTCCCGCTCCGGCTCGCCCACCGCGGGCCGTACGCCGCCCGGGAGGTCTTCGATCTGCTGGCCGGTGAGACCGTCGCCCGGATCGAGGAGGTCAGCGGCAAGCCCGGCGCCCGTACCTGCCCGGCGCACCCTGCGGCTGCCGTACGGGACGGGCATGGTCGCCGTCGACGAGCGGTCCGCGGGGGCGTGGCTGGACGCCCGGATCCACCTCACCGATCTGCGCGACCTGACGACGGCGGTGCAGCGGCTGCGGCGCCTCTTCGACCTGGACGCCGATCCGTATGCCGTCGACGAGCGGCTCGGTGCCGACCCGCTGCTGGCACCGCGCGTCGCCGCCCGGCCGGGGCTGCGGTCGCCGGGGGCGGCGGACCCGGAGGAGTTCGCGGTACGGACGCTGGTGGGACGGGACGCGGCGGAGCGGCTCGTGGAGACGTACGGGAAGGTTCTGGACGTGCCCTGCGGAGGGCTGACGCATGTGTTCCCTGAGCCGGGAGTGCTGGCAGGAGAGGCGGAGGCGCCGGCGCTGCAGGCGCTGGCGGCCGCGCTGGCGGAAGGGGACGTACGGCTCGACGCCGGGGCGGACCGCGAGGAGGCCGAGCGTGCGCTGGTGCGGCTGCCGGGGATCGGCCCGGCAGCCGCGGCGCTGATCAGGATGCGGGCGCTCGGTGACCCCGATGTGGATCCGGACGGACGCCCCGAGGCGCAGCGGTGGCGGCCCTGGCGTTCGTACGCCGTGCGCCACCTGGAGCTCCAGGGACTGCCTTCGGATCATGCCGGATCGGCCTGATCCGAACGTCAGGCCTCTTCTTCGAGGCCCCTGCTGTGAATCCTCTTCGGGGGGATCACATCGTCCGGCGCATCGGACGATGTGATCCCACGAACTGTGGCCTGCGGCCGGGGCCGGACTCAGACCGGCAGGCCCCAGCGTGGCGCGGAGGCGTTCGGGGTGACCGGGCGGATCGTCAGGTCCGGGCGGTCGCCCTCGGCCGTGATGAGCGCCGAGTCGCCCTTGCGGAGCTCGATCCGGACCGTGCCGTCCGCTACCTCCTCGTACCGCAGCGGCCGTCCGTGACGGTCTCGGATCTCGATCGGGCCCTCGATGCCGTGGCGTACGACGCAGGGGGCGCCGGCCTCGCTGGTCAGCCGGACCCAGCGGGTGCGGCCTTCCTCCCGTACCGCGCTGAGCAGGAACGCGCCCTGGGTGCGGAAGTCATGGACGGTCAGCTCCCGCCAGGCGGCGGGCAGCGCGGGGAAGACCCTGATCGTGCCGCCCCAGGACTGGCACACCATGTCGTGCAGTGACTGGGCCGCGGAGAGCGGGGTCTCGATGACCGGGCCCGACTCCTTGTACATGGTGTTCGCCTGGATGAACCGGCTCATCAGCTGACCGAGGTACTTCAGCGCGTCCTCGCCCTTGCCGAGGAGGGCCGACATGGAGGCGGCGCCGGTGAAGGTGTAGCCCTGCAGGGCGCCCTCGAAGCCGACCCAGTGGGCGAGGGACTTCTCGATCAGGTCGCGCTCGTCGGCCGTCGCCCCCGTCAGCTCGTACAGCGGGTAGACGGCGAGCATGTGCGAGTAGTGGCGGTGCGACTTCGCGAACGGGACACCGGCGCCGATCATGAACCCGTTGGCGTCGACCGGGTACGGAGCGAGTTTGGCCAGTACCTCCTGCCAGCGCGCGGTCAGCGGGTCGTCGACGCCGAGCTGCTTCGCCGAGTCCAGCAGAGTGCGGCATCCCCAGCGCAGCAGCATCAGGTCGTAGTTGCAGTCCGGTGCGTTGACGCCGTACTCGGGCGAGAACGTCGCCGGGAGATGCAGCCTGCCGTCCGCGCCGGGCGTCAGGAAGTGCAGGTAGTAGTTGACGGCCTTGCGCAGGAGCGGGAACAGCGTGTCGCGCAGGATCGACTCGTCCATGGTGTGCCGGTAGGACAGCCACACGTTGTGCAGCGCCCAGGTGAGGTTGCCGACCTCGGGGGTGGGAGGGTTCTGGCCGGGAATGCCGACGCCGTAGCCGAGGACGGGGGCGGTGGCACCGCCATTGATCAGGTGCGGGTCCGTGGTGCGTGGCAGTCCGGCCGAATCGGCTCGGTAGGGGGTGGCCACTTCCTTGGCGAGGTTGTCGCGGAATTCGCTCAGCGACCGGGTGATCGCGTCGAGCTCCAGGTGGTTGGAGCCATGGATCAGCCAGTACTCCAGCTGGGCGTTGAGGTTCCACCAGGTGTTGGGCCAGGGAGTGGGTTCGAGCCAGGGACCGGAAGTGGCCATCACGGGCGCGTCCTTACGCGCCGCCGATGCCGTCTTGTACAGCTGGATCCAGTAGAAGCGCTGCATCCGGGCGTCCGGGAGCGACAGGAAGCTCTTTCGGTAGTACCGGTCCCACCAGAGGTGATGCGGTCCGACGAGCAGGCCGTACGGGAGGTCGGCCGCGGTCCTCACGTGGCGCAGCGCACGGTCGCGGGCCGTCGCCTTCGGGTGGGAGTGCGTGACCGTGACGTAAAGGGTGCGTGCCCCGCCGCGGGTGACCTCACGCCAGGCGGTGACATGCTCGCCGCCCGCCAGCAGCGGCTGGACGGCGGTCGATGATCCCCCGTGTTCCTCGACGGTGGCGGGCGGATTGCCGGTGTAGCCGGCGGGAGGCTTCTGGAAGCCGGCTCGCGGGCTGATGGCATCGGCCGGGTGGAAGACCCAGCGGAAGCCCTGCTCGCCCTCGCTCGGGGTGATGTCGACGGCCAGCAGATCGCTGGAGGAGTGGACGAAGGCGCGCAGCTTCAGGGTGCCCGCGGTGGTGGTGATCGTGCCTTCGAGTTCGGCGGTGCGCAGCCGCATCCACCACTCGATGCCGGTGATGGTGCCGGCCGGTTCCAGGGTGAAGTGCCCGATCGGCAGGCGGGCGAGGCCGAAGAGGGAGCCGAACTCGGGGCGGTGGTCCTGGACCTCGGAGTGCTGGACGTTGAAACGGACGGCCGTGGTCGTGGCGCCCGGTTCGGCGTAGATGCCGGAGCCGAGGCGTCCGTTGCCCAGATACGGGCCCTCGTACCAGGTAGTCGGCAGTTTCTGCCAGAGCAGGTCGGCGTCGTCGAGGACGGTGCGCCAGCTGTCAGTGGGGGAGTGCACGACGGGCGCGGGGGAGGCGGCAGGCGCGGTGGCCGGGGCGGCGGCCTGGGCGGGGACGGCTGCGCCGCCCACCACCAGCGCGCCGCCGAGCGCGGTACCGGTGGCGAGAACAGTTCTTCGGGAGGGGGACGGCGACGAGGGGGCGGTGCCGGGCGTGCGGGAAGGATCCGGTGCAGTGGGCAAGGCGTCTCCTGGCGGCTCGTACACAGGCGCATCAATTCATCCGAGCTATTCCTTCACGGAAGGTAAGCAAGGGGCGCCTGGGCGTCAATAGCCCGGGAGAGATCCGATGTGTTTCCGTCTATCTGGTTGGAATCCACGCTGGCGGTCAAGGGAAAGGGGGCGGTCGGGCGGTCAGCCCCAGAGCACCGTTCCCAGCCACACCCCCGTCACCAGCAGACACGCGAACAGCTCGACGAGTACGGAGTAGCCGGTGGCCCGCATCACCGAACGGAGCGAGGCCCGCGCCGCTCCGCCGCTGCCGAGCCGCAGGCGTTCCGCGCCGTAGATCGCCCCGATGTATCCCAGGATCCCGCCCACCACGGGCACCACGAAAAAGCCCACGATCCCGGCGATCCCGCCCAGCATCAGCGTTTTGCGCGGCGCCCCGGCCTCCTGCGGGCGGCGTGGCCGCAGCAGCGGTTTCAGCGCCTGGTTCAGCAAGAGCAGTGCGGTGGCGCCTATGAGTACGCCCCAGGCGGCCGGGCTCCTGTCGGTGAGCGCCCACCAGAGCACGGCGGCCCAGACGATCGCCTGGCCGGGCACCCCGGGCACCAGCACGCCGACCAGGCCGAGCAGCATGACCAGGCCAACGGCGATGAGCTGCCACACACCCATCTCACCAGCCTGCCGGAGCCCGGCAGGTTCCGCCCGTCAGCAAGGCTCGGGGCGGACGCCGTCGACGCAGCTCAGAGGGGGTGATGAGGCGGTCCCGAAGCCGTGGGGGACCCGACTTGCTCAGGCCCGCGGCGTGCGGGCCACCCAGCCCCGTTCGTACGCGTGCCAGCCCAACTGCAGTCGTGTCGACACCCCGGTCAGCTCCATCAGGCCCTTCACCCGCCGCTGTACGGTCCGCAGTCCCAGCTCCAGCTGTTTCGCCACGCTCGCGTCCGTGAGCCCGGCCAGCAGCAGCGACAGAATTTCCAGATCGGTCGGATCGGGGCCCACGGAGTCCTCGTGAGCCCAGCCGCTCTCGCCCAGCCGCAACGGCATGGCCTCGCGCCACACGGCCTCGAAGAGCCCCATCAGCGACTCCAGCAGCCCGGAGGCATGGACGACCAGTGCCGCGGGCTCGGCACCCCGGCCGGTCAGCGGAACCATCGCCAGCGAGGCGTCGGCGACGACCAGCTTGGTCGGCACCCGGTCGACGACCCGGCACTGTTCGTTCCGGCTCAGGGCCGCCGACAGTTCCAGGATTCCGGACGGCAGGGCGAGTACCTCCCGCTCGAGCACCACCCGGAAGGACACCCCACGGGCCGCCGCCTGCTCCTCGGACTCGTTCTCCATGCCGCTGACGGCGATCGGCTTCCCGGTGACGAGCGCGCACACCTCGCTGGCCGCACCCAGCTGCAACTGGTGGAAGCGGTGCGCCACCGCGCTCGCGCCCGTGACCACCTCGACCAGATCGTGCACGGCGGGCTCGGCCGCATCCGCCCGGTACTCCTCGGCGAGCAGCGCCGCCGCCAGTTCCGCCTGCTCCAGTTCGTGGCGCTGCTGGGTCAGCAGCGCGCCCAGGGCGACCCCCGGCGGCGCCGCCACCCACCGCCCGGTGCGGGCGGACGACTGGGCGGCGAGGCCCTGTTGCTCCAGTCGGCGAAGCGCCCGCTCGGTCTCCGACTCGGGGAGTCCCAGCCGGTGTGCGAGGTCCGAGACCTCCGCTGCGCCCACCGCGACGAGCGCGCGATAGGCGGACTCCTGTCTCCCGTCGAGACCTATGGCTCCCAGCACCCTTGGACCCTCCCCGGACGCGTCAATTCCGCATCGTTCCGCCCTCTTCGGCCGGCCGGTCGTGGCGGAAAACGGCCACGGCGTAAACCCGCCGTGTACATCATCCCTGTAGCGCCCGTCGCCATGCCAATGTGGCGCCCACCGCAGCACCAATAGCCTCCGGAATCAGCCAGCTTGTGCTGTCCTGATCCGTATTCATCTGGGGAGAGCGATGCGCCCGATATCGCGTACGGCACTGGGAGCGGCGACCGCCGCGGTCCTGGCCGTGACCGTGGTCGCACCGTCCGTGGCAGCGCCACCGACGGAGTCCACTTCGAAGAGCCCGCTGGTCGGTAGCGCGGCAGCCGGTGCCGACGCTGTCGCGAAGGGCGGCAAGCCGGTCACCGTCACCCTTGTCACCGGCGACAAGGTCCTGGTGAGGACGGACCGTTCGGGGGCCTCGTCGGCCACCGTGCTGCCCCGCGAGGACGGCACCGTACCCCTCGTACAGACCCGGCAGTCCGGCAAGGACCTGTACGTCTACCCGGACACCGCGACCGAGGCGCTCGCTGCGGGCACGGTCGACGAGGAGCTCTTCAACGTCACCGGACTGATCCGCCAGGGCTACGACGACGCGAGCACCACGTCGCTGCCGTTGATCGCGGTCTACGGCCAGGACCTGGCCCGTTCCGCGCCCACCACCCCGCGCGGCGCCAAGCGCGGAGTCTCCCTCGATGCCATCGACGGCGTCGCGCTCAAGGCGGACAAGGCGAAGGCCGCCGACTTCTGGTCGGACGTCACCCAGAACCGCTCCCGCTCGGCCTCCGGTCTCAAGAAGCTCTGGCTCGACCGCAAGGTCCAGGCAACCCTCGACAAGTCGACGAAGCAGGTCGGCGCCGACCTCGCCTGGGCCGCCGGATACGACGGCAAGGGCACCAAGGTCGCCGTCCTGGACACCGGCGCCGACGCCGAACACCCCGACCTCAAGGGCCGGATCACCGCCTCGAAGAACTTCACCGACTCCGACTCGACCGACGACCGGCAGGGCCATGGCACCCACACCATCTCCACCGTGGGCGGCACCGGCGCGGCCAGCGACGGCAAGAAGAAGGGCGTCGCACCCGGCGCCGACCTGCTCGCCGGCAAGGTCCTCAACGACAGCGGATTCGGTGCCGAGTCCTGGATCATCGCCGGCATGCAGTGGGCCGTCGACCAGAAGGCCGATGTCGTCTCCATGAGCCTCGGGAGCCCGACGCCGACCGACTGCACCGACCCGATGAGCGTCGCCGCCGAACAACTTGCCCAGAGCAGGAACACGTTGTTCGTCATCGCGGCAGGCAACTCCGGCCCGACGCTGAACACCGTCTCCTCCCCGGGCTGCGCCCCCAGCGTGCTGACCGTCGGCGCCGTCGACCGCGACGACTCCACGGCCCAGTTCTCCAGCCGCGGACCCGTGATCGGCTCGCACACCCTCAAGCCCGAGATCTCCGCCCCCGGCGTCGCCATCTCGGCGGCGGCTGCCGGTGGCCGCGGTGTCCACGCGTACCGGACGATGTCCGGTACATCGATGGCCACCCCGCATGTCGCGGGCGCCGCAGCGATCGTGAAGCAGCGTCACCCGGACTGGACCGCACAGCAGATCAAGGCGGCCCTCGTCTCGTCCGCGAAGAGCGACATCCCCGGTGACGTACGGGAGACCGGCGGCGGCCGCCTCGATGTGAAGGCCGCCATCGACACCACCGTCGTCGGTGCCCCCGCCGTCCAGGGCGGCACGTTCAACTGGCCGCAGGACAAGGGCGACCGCACCACGGTCGACGTCCCGTACACCAACTCCGGCACCGAGCCGGTGAAGCTGTCGCTGAAGGTCCAGGGCGTCACCGGTAACGACGGCTCGGCCGTCCGCTCCTCCGTCGCGAAGCTCGACGCGAGCAGTGTCACCGTCCCGGCCGGAGCCACCGTCAAGGTCCCGCTGCAGATCGACCCGACCGCGCAGCTGAAGGCCGCCCAGTACGGTGATGTCACCGGGCGTGTGCTGGCCACCGGCGCCGACGGCGTCAAGGTCTCCACCCCGTTCTCGCTGTACGTCGGCGCGGAGACCGTCACCCTGCGGGTCAAGCTGGTCGACCGCACCGGCAAGCCCGCCGCGGGCTCCTCCTCGCTGGACGTCATCGGCACCGACACCGCCAGTGGTGAGCGCCGCTTCAACGACGGCTCGGCCGACCAGGTGTACCAGGTCCGCCCCGGCGCCTACTTCGTCTCCAGCTTCATCATGTCGCCGGACCTGAAGGACGCCACCGGCAGGCTTGTCGAGTCCGTCGGATACCTGGCGCGCCCGCAGCTGAACGTCACCAAGGACACCACCCTGGTGCTGGACGCCCGCAAGGCTCACCAGATCCAGGTAAAGACGGAGGACCGCGCGTCCGAGAGCCGTTCCACGACCCTCGCCTTCGGCCGCAGCTGGGACGATGTCTGGCTGCACTCGGGCTCGATCACCGGCACCCGCATCGTCAAGAACTACCTGGTCGACATCCAGGGCAGGGCGAGCGACGGTGACTTCGAGTTCGACAGCGCCTGGCGTGCGTACGCCCCGCAGATCGAGGAGTTCTCGGTCGTCGGCGGCGCCGAACTGCACCCAGTGCTCGCGAGCACCGGCTCCGTCAACCTCGACGGTTCCGGCGAGGCCGCGCTCGTCGACGCGGGCACCGGCACCCCCGCCGAGCTGAAGGCCGCCGATGTCACGGGCAAGATCGCCCTGGTGAAGGTCACCGACGACGGATCCATGAGCACCCAGGCGCGGAACGCCAAGGCCGCCGGAGCAAAGGCGATCATCGTGCACCGGCCGTCCGCGGGCCTCTGGCAGCCGAACGCCGGCTTCGGTTCGGCGCCGCTGCCCACCCTCGCCGTCGAAGCGAGTGAGGCCGCCGGCCTGAACGCCGCCCTGGCCGCCGGCCCCGTGAAGCTGCGCTGGAAGGGCACTGCCGCCAGCCCGTTCGTCTACAACCTGAGCTTCCCCGAGACCGGACCGGTCACCTCGGACCGGACGTACAAGGTCCGTGACAGCAAGCTCGGCATGTCCACCGCCACGTACGAAGCGATGGGCGTCGCGGCCGACTACATCGACACGATGATCATCGACCGGCCGTACGGTGGGCGCTACTCGGCCGCCTTCGACACCGTCGCCGTCCCCGGAAAGCGCACCGAGTACTACTCGGCGGGCGACACCGGCTGGGAGCGGTACCTCTCCTCCAGCTTCCCCTGGGGCGAGTTCATGGTCGACCCGGCTCGTACCTACGCGTCCGGCTCGGAGCGTACGGAGAACTGGTACCGGGGGATCGTCGGCCCGTCCACTCCGCGTGACGCGCAGGGCAAGGAAGTGCTCGCCGCCGAGCGTCAGGACAACCTGATCGGCGTCGCCCCGGGCTTCTGGGCGGACAGCGAACACGCCGGTCTCCAGGGTTCCTTCGGAGATGTGGGCAACATGAGGCTCACCAGCGGTGGCAAGGTGCTCGGCGAGTCCGGGTGGCCGTCCGGGGTGTTCACCGTCCCGGCCGAGGACGCGGCGTACGAACTCACCATGCAGACTGCCAAGTTCGGTCAGCCCGCTGCCGTGTGGAAGCGGTCCACCCAGACCGAGACCACCTGGAAGTTCCGTTCGAAGCGGGACGAGAACGCGTACTCTCAGGGTATTCCGCTGCTGTTCCCGGGCTACGACCTGGACACCGACGGGCTCAAGACCCTTGCGGCGAAGGACGGTCAGACGATCGGCCTGAGCGTCACCGGCCACGCCGGCTACACGCCCGGCAAGCTGACCTCGGCAAAGGTCTCGTACTCGTACGACGGTGGAACGACCTGGATCCAGGCCGCCACCGCGCAGCAGGACGGGCGTTGGACCGCGACCGTGAACCACGCGGGTGCAGCCGGCAAGCCGGTCACTCTGAAGACGGAACTGACGGACGACAACGGCAACTCCGTCATCCAGACCGTGAACGACGCGTACGCCGTGCGTTGATCATGCCCTGACCGGTCCGCCGGGCGACCTTCCCGTGGGGGGTGGGGTCGTCCGGCGGACCTCTTTTTTTCTGATGACCCGTTTCCGTATGCCCCGCGGGTGGACAATAAGGGCATGAGCCAGCAGGGGGAGAGGCCCGCCGCCCACGAGGACGACTGGTGGCGCAGGCTGTACGACGAAACCGCCGCGGATGCCAGGGTGAGCAGCGCGGCCGACAGTCTCGACGACCGCTTCGACTCGGCTTCGGCGGCTGTGGGTGCGGCGGGGCCCGGCGCGGGCGCCGCCTTTCCGGAACCACCCCACGTGGCGCCCGCCGACGGTCCGCCCGTGCCGCCTCCGCCGCCGGCTGTACCTCCGCCTTCGTCTGCACCTCCGCCTCCGCCTTTGCCGGCACCGGAATCTCCGCCGCCGCCTCCTCCCATGCAATCCGTGCAGGCGCGTGCGCCGTGGGAACCGCCGGTCGGCCCCACGCGGCCGAGCACGTTCGCCACACCGCCGCCGGCCAAGCCGCCATCCGTTGCCGAAGCGCCGCCGGTCCCTCCGCCGCCCCCTGTCGCAGCGCCGACGACAGCCTCCGTTCCGCCGCTCCCGCGACGGCAGGTCTCCGCGAAGCCGAAGGCGGCCGGGGCGGGACCGACCACTCCGCTCCCGGCCGCACCCATCCCCGGGACGGCTCCCGAACCCCCTCCCGCCCTCGCGGCCCGCCCCGGCCTCTCGTACGTAGGCGACCGTCCGCCCACCTACGACGCCGAGCCGACCGCTCTCCCCGCCACCGTCCCCCAGGAACTGGACGGACTCGTCGCCGACACCGTGCTCGACGGCGCCCGGTACGGGACGTACACGCTGCGCGCCGCCTCCGTGCGTGGCGACTCCGCCCGGTTCCGGGGAGAGCCCCGGCGTGACGCCCTGCTCACCGTGCGGTTCGGTGCCGCCGAGAACGCCCTTGTGCTCGTCGCCGTCGCCAGCGGCGCCCGTGCCACCGAGGGTGCCCATCTCGCGGCCGCAGACGCCTGCCGCTGGATCGGCGGAGCCGTCGGCCGCAGCCACCTGCGGCTCTCCGAGGACATAAGAGCCGGCCGCCGCGGCGACCTCAAATCCGGTCTGCACCGACTCACCGACCGCGGCTACGGCAAACTCCGCGCCCGCGCCGTCGAGCGGGGGCTCGAACCGGAGGAGTACACCGCGGGGCTGCGGTGTCTGCTGCTGTCGGCCGATCCCGCCTGCCGGACCCGGGTCTTCTTCGGGGTGGGCGGCGGGGGGCTCTTCCGGCTGCGGGACGGCGTCTGGCAAGACCTGGAACCGGACGTCCCGGATGCCGGGGCCATGACCGGGCAGGCCGTCGTCGGCTTCGGGTCCGCGTCCCCCGAGAGCAGGGCGGACGGGGACCTGCTGACCATGGACCTGGGGATCGCGACGCCCCCGTCCCCGTACGTCGAGAGCCCGCCACCGCCACCCGCGCCGCCGTTCCGGTTCCGTGCCTCGGTAGCCCGCCCGGGGGACACGCTGCTCCTGTGCAGTACCGGTCTCGCCGAGCCGCTGCGCGGCGAACCCGCCTTCGCCGAGGAGCTCGCCGAACGCTGGACGCCCCAGGAGCCGCCCGGCCTGGCGGCGTTCCTCGCGGACACCCAGCTCAGGGTGAAGGGGTACGCCGACGACCGTACGAGTGTCGGCGTCTGGGAGGCGTAAGGGCACGCGCCGTGGGTTGATGGATTCCTACCGCGGAGAGGATACGCACCCATGGCCAAGCAGAACGTGTCGGAGCAGTTCGTCGACATTCTCGTCCGGGCGGGCGTCAAGCGCCTGTACGGCGTCGTCGGCGACAGCCTCAACCCGGTCGTCGACGCCGTTCGCCGCAACGCGGCCATCGAGTGGATCCAGGTCAGACACGAGGAGACCGCCGCCTTCGCCGCCGGCGCCGAGGCCCAGATCACCGGGACCCTGGCCGCCTGCGCGGGTTCCTGCGGCCCCGGCAATCTGCACCTCATCAACGGCCTCTACGACGCCCATCGCTCGATGGCCCCCGTCCTCGCCCTTGCCTCGCACATCCCTTCGAGCGAGATCGGTCTCGGCTACTTCCAGGAGACCCATCCGGGGCTGCTCTTCCAGGAGTGCAGCCACTACAACGAGATGATCTCCAACCCGCAGCAGATGCCCAGGCTGCTCCAGACCGCGATCCAGCACGCGATCGGACGCGGCGGGGTCAGCGTCGTCTCGATGCCGGGCGACATCGCCTCCCGGCCGGCGCCGGAGAAGTCGATCGAGCACGCCCTGGTCACCGCGCGGCCGACGGTCCGGCCCGGTGACGAGGAGATCGAGAAGCTCTGCCGGATGGTCGACGGGGCGAAGCGGGTGACCCTGTTCTGCGGGAGCGGCACGGCGGGCGCGCACGCCGAGGTCATGGCGTTCGCCGAGCGGGTGAAGGCCCCCGTCGGTCACGCGCTGCGCGGCAAGGAGTGGATCCAGTACGACAATCCGTACGACGTCGGCATGAGCGGACTGCTCGGCTACGGCGCCGCGTACGAGGCGACCAACGAGTGTGATCTGCTGATCCTGCTCGGCACCGACTTCCCGTACAACGCCTTTCTGCCTACCGATGTGAAGATCGTCCAGGTCGATGTGCGCCCCGAGAACCTCGGCC
Organism: Streptomyces sp. NPDC051020; assembly: GCF_040683105.1. NCBI lineage: Bacteria > Bacillati > Actinomycetota > Actinomycetes > Kitasatosporales > Streptomycetaceae > Streptomyces > Streptomyces sp. NPDC051020. Next base: position 57,613 of record NZ_JBFBCG010000028.1, read on the forward strand.
GCCGATCCAAGCTGGATCTGGCGATCTGGGGCGATGTCCGTGAGACGCTGCGCTGTCTGACGCCGCAGGTGAAGGTCAAGACCGACCGCAAGTTCCTCGACCGGATGCTGAAGAAGCACGCCGACGCGCTGGAGGGCGTGGTCAAGGCGTACACCCGCAAGGTTGAGAAGCACATCCCTATCCATCCCGAGTACGTCGCCTCGGTGCTCGACGAACTTGCCGACGACGACGCGGTGTTCACCGTCGACACCGGCATGTGCAATGTGTGGGCAGCCCGCTATCTCACCCCCAACGGCAAGCGCCGGGTGATCGGTTCGTTCAGCCACGGCTCGATGGCCAACGCGCTGCCGCAGGCGATCGGCGCCCAGTTCGTCGACCGGAGCAGGCAGGTCGTGTCGATGTCCGGCGATGGCGGATTCACCATGCTGATGGGCGACTTCCTCACCCTGGTCCAGTACAACCTTCCCGTGAAAGTGGTTCTGTTCAACAACTCATCGCTCTCCATGGTCGAGTTGGAGATGCTGGTCGCGGGGCTGCCGTCGTTCGGTACGACCAACAAGAACCCGGACTTCGCGGCGATCGCCCGGGCCGCCGGGGCGTACGGCGTACGGGTGGAGAGGCCCAAGCAGCTCGAAAGCGCCCTCAAGGACGCCTTCAAGCACAAGGGGCCGGCCCTGGTCGATGTCGTCACCGACCCCAACGCGCTCTCCATCCCGCCGAAGATCAGCGCGGAGATGGTGACCGGCTTCGCGCTCTCCGCGAGCAAGATCGTGCTGGACGGCGGCGTGGGCCGGATGCTTCAGATGGCCCGCTCCAACCTGCGGAACGTGCCACGCCCCTGACGGCCTCCCGTCGCTCAGGCCGGAGTCAGTCGCACCGTCAGGATCTGGAACGGCCGCAGCGCCAGGACGAGACCGTGCTCATCGGTGGCTGCCTCGTTCAGGGGTCGTTCCAGCAGGTCGGTGATCTGTGCCCGCACGACGGGGAAGCCGACCCGGAGCGTGGCCTCCGCCCGGCCGCCTGCCGACTCGTACAGCCGGACGACCACATCGCCGCTTCGGTCCTCGGCGAGCTTCACCGACTCCACGGTCACCGCCGGATGCCCGGTGGTGACCAGCGACGGCACGGCCGGGGCCACTGCCGCGCGCAGCGGCAGATTGAGTGCGAGCCCCTCGCGTACCGCGTCCGAGACCTCCGCCCCGGGCGCCAGCGCGTACCGGAACCGGTGCGTGCCGAGGTCGGTCTCCGGATCCGGGCTGTGCGGGGCGCGCAGCAGCGTCAGCCGTACGGTCGTGGCGAGCCCCGACCCGTGCGGGGTCCGGGTCACGTCGTGCCCGTACGTGGAGTCGTTGAGCACCGCGATCCCGTATCCCGGTTCGGCGACCCGCAGACAGCGGTGCGCACAGATCTCGAAACGCGCCGCGTCCCAGCCGGTGTTGTCGTGCGTGGCGCGGTGGATGTGCCCGAACTGGATCTCGGACGTGGACCGTTCGGCATGCACATCGAGCGGGAAGGCGGCCTTGAGGACCTTCTCCGACTCCTGCCAGTCCACCTCGGTGTCGATGTCGATCTGCCTGCTGCCCGCCGCCAGCCGGATCTCCTGCACGATCCGCGACCTGCCGAACGAGCGCACCACGCGTACGGCCGCGCGCAGCGGTCCCTCCTCGACCAGCTCGACCGAATCGGCATCGGTCAGATCGGTGCGGGACCGGCGGTAGTGCCGGTCGATGTCCCAGGCGTCCCAGTGGTTGGGGTGGTCCGGGTGCAGCTGAAGGAGGTTGGCCCGGTGACCAGGGGCGAGGACCTCACGCCGCGCGCCGACGTCACGGACGGCGGCGATCAGCCCGTCGCGGTCGACGGTGAAGCGCAGCAGGCCGTTGTCGAGGACGAATCCGTCGTCCGAGGTGCGGCCCGCCGTGACTTCGTGTTCGGGCACCGCTGACCCGTCGAGCAGTCCTGCGCCCAGTCCCGGCGCTTCGGCGAGCACCGCCGTGCGCCGGTCGGCCAGCTGCTGGACATGGGCACCGGACGGCAGCACCGCGCTCGCCTCCGCGTCCAGCTCCATCACCTGACGTCGGTCGTACGGAGAGGAGTTGAGCGCCACCAGCCCCTCTGCGGCGCCGAGCGCGGTCACCGCCTCGGCCACCAGGTCGGCCAGCTCCGTCCGCACCTGTTCGTAGGTGTCGCGGGCCTCGCGGTGCACCCAGGCGATCGACGAGCCGGGCAGGATGTCATGGAACTGATGCAGCAGGACCGTCTTCCACACCCGGTCCAGCGTCTCGTACGGATAGGCGTACCCGGGCGCCCGAAGTGCTGCCGCCGTTGCCCACAACTCAGCCTCCCGCAGCAGGTGTTCACTGCGACGGTTGCCCTGCTTGGTCTTGGCCTGGGTGGTGTACGTCGCCCGGTGCAGCTCCAGATAGAGCTCGCCGGACCAGACCGGGGCCTGCTCGGCGTATTCCTCCTCCGCCGCCACGAAGAACGCCGACGGCCTCTCGATCGTGACCCGCGGAGAACCCTCCAGATCGCGGAGCCGCCGCGCCTTCTCCAGCATCTCGCGGGTCGGACCGCCGCCGCCGTCGCCCCAGCCGAACGGCACCAGCGAGCGGGTCGCCCGCCCCTTCTCGGCGAAGTTCTGCTCCGCATGGGCGAGTTCATGGGCGTGGAAGTGCGCGTTGTACGTGTCGACGGGCGGGAAATGGGTGAAGACCCTGGTCCCGTCGATGCCCTCCCACCAGAAGGTGTGGTGCGGCATCTTGTTGGTCTGGTTCCAGGAGAGCTTCTGCGTCAGGAACCACCTCACCCCTGCCAGTGCGGCGAGTTGCGGGAATGCCGCCGTGTAGCCGAAGGAATCCGGCAACCAGATCTCCTCCGTCTCCACGCCCAGCTCCTCCTGGAAGAAACGCTTTCCGTGCACGATCTGCCGCGCCAGCGCCTCACCACCCGGCATATTGGCGTCGGACTCCACCCACATCGAACCGACGGGCGCCCACTGTCCGTCCGCCACCGCCTGCTTGATCCGCTCCCAGATGTGCGGCTGATGGTCACGCACCCAGGCGTACTGCTGGGCCTGCGAACAGGCGAAAACCAGCTCCGGATAGTCCTGGGCGAGCGCGGTGACATTGGCGAACGTGCGCGAGGCCTTCCGTACCGCCTCGCGCAGCGGCCACAGCCACGCCGAGTCGATGTGTGCATGACCGGCGGCCGAGATCCGGTGCGCGCTCGCCGACGCGGGGCGGGCGAGTGCCTCGGCGAGCTCGGTCCGGGCTCCGGACGCCGTGCCCGCCACATCGTGAAGATCCAGTGCGTCGAGCATCCGCTCCAGCGCCCGCAGGATCTCGTGCCGTCGTGACCGGTCGGCGGGCAGTTCATGCATCAGCTCCGACAACACCTCGATGTCCAGGACGAGATGCCAGACCTCCTCGTCCAGTACGGCGAGGTCCGCGGAGACGAACCGATACAGGGGCCGGTCGCCCGCCGTGAGGACGTCCCCGAGCGGGGTCGGCGCGAAGCCGTGCTCCAGTACGGCCGGGTTGGCCGCCGCCTCCAGCAGCAAGGAGACCGGCTCACCGCCCGACGCCGCGGTCGCGACCCTCAGATGGCGATTGCGGGGGTGGATGCCCTTGAGCGGTACCCCCTCCGTGTCGTAGAGCATCCCCTCTGCCTGGAAGCCTGGACCCTGACCGGAGAATCCTGGGTCGACGACCACCTCGACGTGGCGCCCCGCCCACGCCTCGGGCACTGTGCCCTCCAGCCTGAACCAGCTGGTCGACCAGGGCCTGCCCCACTCCGTGCCGGCCCGGAACGGCTCGTACGTCCTTTGCATCGCCTCCGCCACCGGAACCGGTTCGCCCGGCGCGTGCCACACGGAGAGGGCGAGCGGGGACCGGTCTGCGTACTGGGCGGGGCGGATGAATTGCTGGAGGGCGCGCTCCAGGCGGCCCTCCACCAGCGTGCGGTCGTCGTGCATCACGGCTCCTCGGGATCAGCGCTTCGGGGTGTCCATGGCTCCACTTCCCCGGCGGCGGAACAGGCACCCCTGCGAGCGGCGCGAGGGGGTGACGGCTGCTCAACTGAGCCTGTGCGCACCGTTGGCGACCCTGTGGCAATGTCACATGTTGCCGGGGCAGAGCGTCGCCGCGGCACTCTGGTCACCACTGTGCGGCTGGACACCCCGGCCGGACTCGTCAGCGTCGACGTCCGGGTGCGGTGATCCCGCTCACCCATGTGCCGGTCGGTCTTACCTCAGCCGTAGTGTGCCGGGCGCCGTTCCGCTCGTCAGAGCGTCCACGAGCAGGTCGAACAGTGTCGGTCCCCGCCCAGCCAGGGCGTCGTCGAGCCGTCGCTGGACCGCGGGTCGGTTGGTGGGGTGCACCCGGCTCAGGCTCTGTCGCAGATACCGCGCTGTCTCCTCGTGGCCCAGGGCCTGTGCGGAAAGAGCGTGGTCCCGCCACTCGAAGACGAAGTCACCGTCGTCCGGAGTGCCCATCCCGCCGCTGAGACAGTCCGCGAAGGCGTCGAAGTTGCGGCCGAAGTAGCCGCCGGGACCATTCACCGCCTCGCCGATCACCTGCCAGAATCGCTCCAGGCCGGTGACTTCGGAGCCGTCGATCACATAGGTCACGGTCATGGGCGCAGGGTAACTCCCCGGTGGTCCGGGGATCCGCGCCGCAGGTGGGGGGCTACGGCGCGGATCGGACCGGAGGGGTCGGTCTGGCATGTGTGGGCCGCCGGGACTCAGCAGCCGTGGTCGACGAGGTCGAACGTCGCGTAGTGGTCGGCGGTGTAGTAGTCCTCCTGGGATGCCTCGCCCGTCACGATCCGCCGCGCGCCGCGGGTCGGGGAGCCCGGGGTGATGACCGTGTACTCGTGGTAGTAGCCGGTGTTCCGGCTGGGCAGCACGCCTTCACGATTGCGGAAGACGACGCCGTCCTGCGAGTAGGGGAACGGTCCGTTCGCCTCGATCAGATCGAGGGTGTCGTGCGCTTGGGACGGCAGGTCCGAGTAGCAGATGCTGCCGACCGACGTGGCCGCGGCGGTGGGGGACGCCGTGACCGGACCGCCGACGAAGAGGACGGACAGGAGGGCGGCGACGCCGCCGAGCATGGTGATCCGTGGGGGGATTCGCATGTCCACCATGATGACGCGCGTAGACATGGCCACGTCAACGTCAACGCGTGTGAAGGTTTTGGAAGTTCACCGGAGCGGTGCGCATGCACCAGCCGTGTGTCACGCGAATCCGGAGTGCGCCCGCCCCCTGTGCGCATATTGATGGGCCGACAAGCGTGGCAGCCTCTGTGCGGGGCATGCATCCCGGGAGGATGTTCGACGAGAGGGGGGGCGATCGACTGTGCGCGCGGGGGAGACGATGGAGCGTCAGTACGATGTTCAGCTGCACCGCAGACTGGCTCGCACCGACCTGTCGGCCGTGGCCGAAGTGCGGTGTGCACTACGGGAGTTCCTACGACATCGATGGCAGGAGGATTCCGCCGAAGTGGCGGAGCTCTTGCTCAGCGAACTGGTGACCAACGCACTGGTCCACACGGATCACGGAGCGCTCGTCACCGTGAAGGTGACACCGGCGACGCTACGCGTCGAGGTCCGGGACTTTGTCACCGGACTGACCATGTCGTGCGTACCGAACGCCGACGACGCTACGCACGGCAGGGGACTGGTCCTGGTGCATGCTCTCGCGGACGCCTGGGAAGTGACGGCGCACGCGCTGGGCAAGGTGGTCTGGTTCGAGCTGGACGGCGAAAAGCCCTGAGAGCCCGGAAGGGACCGGGCCGTCAGGGCCTTTCGTGACGGATCAGCCGAACTGCTGCTCCAGGTCCTTCAGTTTCCGCTCCAGCGAATCGAGCCGGGGCAGAGCCTGGGTGTCGTCCTCGGCGGTGAGGTCGACGGTCAGCGGTTCAGTGGAGTTCCGGTCCGAGGCGCTGGAGCCCGGACCCGTCACGGCCTGCAGGGATGGCCGGGGGCGCAAGGGCAGTTGTCCCGGCTCGGATATGGCGGGCTCCATGACGGACTGCGCAGAGACCGTCGAGGGGGCGATGGCCTGGACGTCCACCTGGGTGCCGCCCCGGCCGACCCGGCGCCAGGCCCGGTTCTGCCGGTTCAGCGCCTTGATGTGGGCCCGGTCCAGCTTCTCCTGGTCCTTCCTGCGGAGACGGCGCTGCTCCTTCTCCCGCCGGTCCTCGCGTACCTCCTCGACCGCTTCGTCCAGGGTGCGTACGCCCTCCAGCAGCATCAGTGACCAGGCGCCGAAGGTCTCACGGGGGGCGCGCAGCCACCGTACGATCCGGATCTGCGGCAGCGGACGGGGCACCAGGCCCTGCTCACGCAGTGCGGCCCGGCGGGTCTGCTTCAGCGCCCGGTCGAAGAGCACGGCTGCCGAGAGCGACATCCCCGCGAAGAAGTGCGGAGCGCCCGCGTGGTCGATTCCGCGAGGTGCGTGCACCCAGTTGAACCAGGCGGCCGCGCCGGCGAACGTCCATACGAGCAGCCGTGATCCGAGCGCCGCGTCACCGTGGCTGGCCTCGCGCACTGCGAGTACGGAACAGAACATCGCGGCCCCGTCGAGGCCGAACGGAACGAGATACTCCCAGCCCCCGGAGAGGCCGAGGTTCTGCTCGCCGAAGCCGACGAGCCCATGGAAGGAGAGGGCGGCCGCGACCGCCGCGCAGCAGAACAGCAGGACGTACGAGGCGGTGGCATACAGCGCCTCCTTGCGTCTGCGACGTTCCTCGCTGCGTTCCCAGCTGTCGTCGGCTGCGGAATTGTCAGTGGCGCGCTTACCGCGTGCGACCACCGCCACCGCCGCCAGGACCCCCACGAGCAGCACGGCGCCCGGAAGCAGCCAATTCAGCGATATGTCGGTCAGTCTCATGCGCGGTCCCTTGCATCGCGTAGGGCATTTCGGGCGCCATGATTGCCGAAACCCCGTCACGCTCAGGGGGTTTCGGGGCAAGAGAACGCCATTGGGTTGGCAGGGCATACGGATAGCCGGGATCTGATCGAATATCCGTACGCGGCCAGTGATCTGCGTTCGAATAGTACTACTCGTACGAGCGGTGTGGATCAGTGAGTGGGTGTCAGTTTCCGTACCCGCTCCGCGTCACAGGTGCGCGGGCAGGTGACGCACGAGTCCTCGGGGCGCAGCGTGTAGAAGAGACAGCAGCTCGCCCGGTCGCGGGTGGGCAGTGACTCGCCGTTCGGCCCGGTCAGTTCACGGAAGCCCGCCGAGCCGACGTACGGCTTCGTGGCGCCCGGCAGGAGCTCCTCCAGCTCGGTCATCGCGCGCCGCTCCTCGCCGAGCAGATGGGCGATGTACCAGAGGCCCTCGACGACCTCGTCCGTCGCCATGCCCCACAACGCCCGCCTGCCCCGCCGCATCCGTGGTCCGAAGCCGTCCAGCACCGGGCCGATGTGGTCGGCCACGGCGGCGAGCACTTCGGCCCGCAGGGCCGCCTCGTCCGGGACCACCCGGGCGCCCGGCAGCTTGGCTGCCGGATCGTCCGGAAGGCAGGCGAACTCCCTCACGCGGACGGTCAGATGGCCCAGTGCCCGCTGGAACGCCACGTCCCCGACGGGGATCCGGGGCACCCGCCGGTGCAGGAACCACGGCACCGTCACCAGGAGACAGGCCGGCCAGGCGTACCGGTGCAGTCCGAAGCTGGCGACCACATCGGGCCGGGGCTGTTGCCCGTAGTCCCGTAGCACCTGCGCGTGGTCCCGGGCGAGGAAGGCGTCGAGCGCGGCACCACCCGCCGCGAGCTCGTCCGCACCCACCCAGCCGGCACCGTGAGGGGTGGCCTCGTCGTCCGCGAGCGCCTCCGCGCGCAGTCCGGGGAAGACCTCGGCCAGGCGTGTGTACGCGCCCGTCACGGCGGACGCGGTGGTGCCGGGAAGCAGGGTGGGGAGGGTCATGCAGGGACCACCGAATCGCGATCGTTTGCAGGTAAGCCTTACCTTACCCGAACCGTTCGGTGTTTGAGCTGTGGCGCCGTCCGCTTATCGTGCACAACGGGCATGGCGCATGCGAGCCGGCCCACGGCCGGCCGAGGAGGTCCGAGTGGAGCAGGGCAGAGCGCGTGAGCAGGCGCGGGCGCCGTACACGTCCGCCGCGTCCTCGTCCGCGGCCACGCCGCCGTCGGTACCGTCCGTCCGGATGCCGGACCAGGCGCGCGGTAGTCAGCCATGTGCCGAGCGGGCCGGTGCCGAGCGGGTGCGTGGTGAGCACACCCACAGCGAGCCGCCCGCGCCCCGCGTCGTGGTGCAGCGGCACTCCGTGCGCGGCCAGATCCTGGACGCCCTGCGCGCCGCCCTCGTCGACGGCGAGCTGTTGCCCGGGCAGGTCTACTCCGCCCCGGTGCTCGGCGCCCGCTTCGGCGTGTCGGCGACGCCCGTCCGTGAGGCGATGCAGCAGCTGGTGATCGAGGGCGCCGTCGAGGTCGTGCCGAACCGCGGCTTCCGGGTCGCCGAGCGCGGCCCGCAGGAGCTCGCCGAACTGGCCGAGGTGCGCGCCCTGATCGAGGTGCCCGTCATGCTGCGGCTGGCCCGCACCGTGGAGCAGGCCCGCTGGGGCGCCCTGCGTCCGCTGGCCGAGGCCACCGTCGCGGCCGCCGCGGTGGGGGACCGGGCGAGCTACGCCGAGTCCGACCGCGCCTTCCACTGTGCGGTCCTCGCGCTCTCCGGCAACCAGCAGCTCGTGATGGTCGCCGACGATCTGCACCGGCGCTCCCAGTGGCCCCTGGAGCACAACCCGGCCACCCGCCGCGCCGATCTGCTCGCCGACGCCGCGGAGCACACCGCGCTGCTCGACGCGCTGATTGCCCAGGATCTCGCCGTCGTGCAGTCGCTCGTACGCGAACACTTCGCGGGCGCGGACCGCTGACACCACGGTCGGGGCCGCCGACGAGGAGGCTCGCACCGCCGAAGTCCCCGGTGACCTCGCCCCGGCGCGACACTAGCGGGCAGGACGGAAAGCCCGCCGCCGCGGTGCCGCTGAACCCGAACCGTGGCCCGAACCCACCGCCCGCACCGCCGCGTCCGACGCCGACCCCCGAACGGAGCGACGTGGGACGGCAGCCCGGTGATCCGGTCGAGGACCGTACCTGACGGACCTTTGCGGCGGACCCGTGCTCAGTTCGCCTCGGCCGTTCCGGGGGCCGGCGGCTCCAGGTGTGGGGCCAGCCAGGTCGGTACGCCCCCCAGAAGGCGGAAGAGGCGCCCCGCCTCGGCGCGCAGCCGCGCCGCCGCCTCCGGTTCCGGTTCGGTGTCCGCCAGAGCGATGAGCGCCGGGGCCGTGCCGATCAGATAGCCCAGCTCCTCCCTTATCCGCAGCGATTCGGCGAACCCGTGCCGGGCCTCGGCCAGTTCGCCCTCGCGCAGCGACAGCAGCGCCAGGTGACGCCACGTCGAGGAGAGCAGCAGCTCGTCGCCCTGGGCCGTGGCCCCGGCGTGCGCCCTGCGGTACGCGGCACGGGCGGCCTGCGGCGAGTCGGCGATGTTCTGCGCGATCAGGCCGCGGCGGAAGTCGAGCAGCGGGCGGCCCGGGGCCGCGGGGGAGAGCAGGGCGGCGGACCGGCTCAGCGCGACCCGAGCCTCGTCGGCCCGGTCCCGTACCCCGAGGAGGGTCGACGCGTATGCCAGATGGCCGCGTTCGCAGGCAGCGGCGCCCCGCTCGGCGTCGTCGTGGGCGAGGGCCTCGGCGGTGCGCAGGGCGTCCTCGGCGTCGGTCCAGCCGTCGCCGGTGTACAGACAGCGTTCGATCAGCAGAGCCGTCCGCTGGAGTGCCGCGGCCGGATCGGTCGTGGCGTCGCGTTCGAGCAGAGCGGCGGCGTCCGACCAGCAGGCGCGTGACCGCAGCCGCCATACCGCTGTCTGGAGCGGCGGATCGTCATCTGCTGTCGTTCCGGAACCAGACATGGCGGTATGCGCCACATTGCCCTCCCCGAGCGCGCCATTGAGCTGTTGAGGACCCGTCCTCGAACCGGGGTCCGACCCGGGCTCGACGACAGGCATTGAGTCTGGCGGCATCTCAGCACGGAATGGCACGCCGGGCCAAGGGGTCAGGTGAATGAATTCACAATCGGCCGGTCGCGGGGAGAGCTGTGGTAGACGCGAGGAGTCAGCTCATACGCAGGGCGAGGAAGAAATCGAGCTTGTCCTCGAGGCGCGAAAGGTCACGCCCCGTCAACTGCTCGATTCGCCCGACCCGGTAGCGCAAGGTGTTGACGTGCAGATGCAGTCGGGCCGCGCAGCGGGTCCAGGAACCGTCGCAGTCCAGGAACGCTCCCAGGGTCGGGATCAGTTCGGCCCGGTGGCGCCGGTCGTAGTCGCGCAGCGGGTCGAGCAGCCGTGCGGTGAACGCGCGGCGCACATCGTCCGGGACGAACGGCAGCAGCAGGACGTGTGAGGCGAGCTCGTGGTGGCCGGCCGCGCAGACCCGGCCCGGACGGGCCGCCGCCACCCGGCGGGCGTGCCGGGCCTCCTCCAGGGCGCCGCGCAGCCCTTCGGGGGAGTGCACCGCGGCGCTGACACCCAGTGTCAGGCGGCCGTCGTCGGCGAGGCCTGCGGAGAGCGGTTCGCTGACGGCGGCGAGCAGCGCGTCGGCGCGCAGCGCCGGGTCGTCCTCGGCGCCGGCCGCGGCGTCCGTGAGATCCGGCACCGGTGCGGCGGCAGCAGGCAGCGGTACGAGGGCGACCGCCTCGTCGCCCATGTGCGCGACCGCGATCCGGTCGGCGGAGTCGGGGCCGGTGACCGCCGGGTCGACCAGGATCTCCTCCAGCAGCGCCTGGGCGACGGGGCTGCCCGCGATGCCGGATGTGCCCGCGCCGCCCGTGGAGCCCGGCGCGCGCTCGACGTCCCAGTCGACCCGGGCGACGACGATCTGCCAGTGCGGGGCGGTGCCGAGGCCGGGCAGCAGGACCGGGGCCGCGACCCGCAGCCTGGCCGCGATCTCGGTGGGCGCGGCACCCGTCTGGACCAGCTCCAGGACCTCCTGGGCGAGCCTGCGGCGTACCGTGCGGGCCGCGTCGCGCCGGTCCCGTTCGACCGCGATCAGCTGGGTGACGCCCTGGAGCAGATCCAGCCGGGCAGCCGGCCAGTCGCTCGCGTCGGCCTCCACCGCGAGCAGCCAGTCGGAGAGGAACGACTCGCGGACATCGCGGGACGCGGGAGCGGCACTCCTGCCGGTGTTCCGGATCGGGAACAGCGAATACGTGGTGCCGTCGACGGTGGCCCGGTGCGGACCCCGGCGGCCGGTGCGGGTGGCGGCCAGATGCCGGCCGGCCAGCACCGCGCCGACCGGGCCGGGCAGCGGCGCACCGGCGCCCGCGATCTGCCGGCCGGTGGGAGAGAGCACCCAGGCGTGCAGATCGAGGTCCGAGCCGAGCAGATCGAGGACCACCTCCGGGCCGCCGCCGGCCGGGCCCGAGGTCATCAGCCTGCGGTGCCGGTCCACGACCGCTGCCAGGTCGCCCGCCCGCTCGCCGGACACCTGGCGCACCACATGCTCGGTGATCGTTGCGAACGCGACGTTCTCATGGACGGCGAAGAGGGGGAGCCGGTGCCGCGCGCACGCCTCGACCAGATCGTCGGGGATGTCACCGAGCTCCGCCTCGCCGGCCGCGAGTCCGGCGACCCCGGCGCCCGCCAGGATCCGTACGAACGGCTCCGAGTCCGCCGCGTCCCGGCGCCACGCCAGGCCCGTCAGGACCAGCTCCCCGCCGGCCAGGTAGCGGCTCGGGTCCCGCAGGTCGGTGGTCATGACGCCGCGGACGGACCGGTCGAGCTCGTCCTCGCCACTGAGCAGCCGCAAGCCCAGCGCATCGGTTTCCAGCAGTGCGCGCAGCCGCATCTCGTTGCCGCCGATCTCTTTCGTTGGTGCGGGTGAAAACTGGGTAGTGCGGTGAGGTTACTGATCCCCGCTATTCGTTCGAATCTACAAGACGAGGACGGAGACCAGCCAACTCCTTCATGGTTTCGGTGACTGCACCGTGTGGAGTCCCGGTTGTGTACTGGGTCACACATCGCGTCAACAGCGCATGAACAAGCCGATCGAGGGCCGGCCGTCCCCAGCCCCAGCGAACGCGACCCGAATGAGAAGAAGAGAGCCACTCATGGACTTCCTTCGCCCCGCCAGCTGGGAGGAGGCGCTCGCCGCCAAGGCCGAGCACCCGACGGCTGTGCCCATTGCGGGCGGCACCGATGTGATGGTCGAGATCAACTTCGACCACCGGCGGCCCGAGTACCTCCTGGACCTGAACCGCATCGGTGAGCTGACCGAGTGGGAGGTGGGCCAGGAGACGGTGCGGCTCGGCGCCTCCGTGCCGTACAGCGACATCATGGAGCACCTGCGGGCCGAGCTGCCCGGGCTGGCGCTCGCCTCGCACACCGTCGCATCCCCGCAGATCCGCAACCGCGGAGGCGTCGGCGGCAACCTGGGTACCGCCTCGCCCGCCGGTGACGCCCACCCGGCCCTGCTCGCCGCGGGCGCCGAGGTCGAGGCCGAGTCCGTACGCGGAACCCGGATGATCCCGATCGACGCCTTCTACACCGGCGTCAAGCGCAACGCCCTCGAACCGGACGAGCTGATCCGGGCCGTGCACATCAAGAAGGCCGACGGGCCGCAGCAGTACTCCAAGGTCGGCACCCGCAACGCGATGGTCATCGCGGTCTGTGCCTTCGGCCTGGCCCTGCACCCGAAGACCCGCACGGTCCGTACCGGCATCGGTTCCGCCGCCCCGACACCCATCCGGGCGAAGGAGGCCGAGGAATTTCTGAACGCCGCGCTCGAAGAGGGCGGGTTCTGGGACAGCCGCACGATCATCACACCGTCCATCGCCGCGCAGTTCGCCACGCTCGCCGCCGGCGCCTGCAACCCGATCGACGATGTGCGCGGCACCGCCAACTACCGCAGGCACGCGGTGGGGATCATGGCCCGCCGCACCCTCGGCTGGACCTGGGAGTCGTACCGCGGCAACGGCCGCAGCACCGAAGGAGCTGCCTGATCATGCGCGTCAATTTCACGGTCAACGGCCGTAAGCAGGAGGCCGACGACGTCTGGGAGGGCGAGTCCCTCCTCTACGTGCTGCGCGAGCGGATGGGCCTGCCCGGTTCCAAGAACGCCTGCGAGCAAGGCGAATGCGGCTCCTGCACGGTCCGCCTGGACGGCGTCCTGGTCTGTGCCTGTCTGGTCGCCGCAGGTCAGGTGGAGGGCCGCGAGGTCGTCACCGTGGAGGGGCTCGCCGACTTCGCCGCCCACCGCTCCGAGGCGCACCCCGGCAGCGGCTGTGCCTCCGGCGCCTGCGGGACCACGCTCGACCAGGCCCGCCGGTGGGAGGCCAAGCCGACCGGAGAGCAGCCCCGCGACACCGGCGAACTCTCCCCGATCCAACAGGCGTTCATCGACGCGGGCGCCGTCCAGTGCGGCTTCTGCACCCCCGGTCTGCTCGTCGCCGCCGATGAGTTGCTGGAGCGCAACCCGGAGCCGTCCGACGCGGACATCCGCGAGGCGCTCTCCGGCAACCTCTGCCGCTGCACCGGCTACGAGAAGATCCTCGACGCGGTCCGCCTCGCGGCCGCCCGCGCGGAAGAAACGGTCTGACGATGGGCGTTACCGGCTCCCCCACGAACATCAACCAGGGCACCCGCGCCAAGGGAGGCATCGGCGAGTCCACGCTCCGCCCCGACGGCATCCTGAAGGTCACCGGCGAGTTCGCCTACTCCTCGGACATGTGGCACGAGGACATGCTCTGGGGCCACACGCTGCGCTCCACGGTCGCGCATGCCGAGATCGTCTCGATCGACACCTCCGAGGCGCTCGCCACCTCCGGCGTCTATGCCGTGCTCACCTATGACGACCTGCCGACCTCGGTGAAGAACTACGGCCTGGAGATCCAGGACACCCCCGTTCTCGCCCACGGCAAGGTCCGTCACCACGGCGAACCGGTGGCGCTCGTCGCCGCCGACCACCCGGAGACCGCCCGCCGCGCCGCTGCGAAGATCAGGATCGATTACCGCGAGCTGCCCGTCATCACCGACGAGGCGTCCGCCACCGCCCCCGACGCGATCCTCATCCACGAGGGCCGGACCGACCACCACGCCGGGCACGTCCCGCACCCGAACATCGTCCACCGCCAGCCCATCGTCCGCGGCGACGCGGACGCGGCAGCGGCCCGCGCCGATGTGATCGTCAGCGGCGAGTACGTCTTCGGCATGCAGGACCAGGCCTTCCTCGGCCCCGAGTCCGGCCTGGCCGTCCCCGCCGAGGACGGCGGCGTCGATCTGTACGTCGCCACGCAGTGGCTGCACTCCGACCTCCGCCAGATCGCCCCCGTCCTCGGCCTGCCCGAGGACAAGGTCCGCATGACGCTCTCCGGCGTCGGCGGCGCCTTCGGCGGCCGCGAGGACCTGTCGATGCAGATCCACGCCTGCCTGCTGGCGCTCCGCACCGGCAAGCCGGTCAAGATCGTCTACAACCGGTTCGAGTCCTTCTTCGGACACGTCCACCGCCACCCCGCGAAGCTCTGGTACGAGCACGGCGCGACCCGCGACGGCAAACTCACCCACATGAAGTGCCGCATCGTGCTGGACGGCGGCGCCTACGCCTCCGCCTCCCCGGCCGTCGTCGGTAACGCCTCCTCGCTCTCCGTCGGCCCGTACGTCATCGACGACGTCGACATCGAAGCGATCGCGCTCTACACGAACAACCCGCCGTGCGGCGCCATGCGCGGCTTCGGCGCGGTCCAGGCGTGCTTCGCGTACGAGGCGCAGATGGACAAGCTCGCGGCCGAACTGGGTATGGATCCGGTCGAGTTCAGGCAGCTCAACGCCATGGAGCAGGGCACCCTCCTGCCGACCGGGCAGGTCGTCGACTCACCGGCACCGGTCGCCGAGCTGCTGCGCCGGGTCAAGGCAAGGCCGCTGCCGCCCGAGCGCCAGTGGGAGGTCGCCGGCGAGCAGGCCGACGTACGGGCGCTGCCCGGCGGCCTGTCCAACACCACCCACGGCGAAGGCGTCGTACGCGGCATCGGCTACGCGGTCGGCATCAAGAACGTCGGCTTCTCCGAGGGCTTCGACGACTACTCGACCGCCCGGGTCCGCATGGAGGTCGTCGGCGGCGAACCGGTCGCCACCGTGCACACCGCGATGGCGGAGGTCGGACAGGGCGGCGTCACCGTCCACGCCCAGATCGCCCGCACCGAGCTCGGTGTCTCCCAGGTCACCATCCACCCGGCCGACACCCAGGTCGGCTCGGCCGGATCCACCTCGGCCTCCCGGCAGACATACGTCACCGGTGGCGCCGTGAAGCACTCCTGCGAGGCCGTCCGTGAGAAGGTCCTGGAGATCGGCCGCCGCAAGTTCGGTACGTACCACCCCGCCTGGGCCACCGCCGAGCTGCTCCTCGAAGACGGAAAGGTCGTCACCGACGGCGGCGAGGTGCTCGCCGATCTGGTCGACGTACTGGAGGACGAGGCGGTCGACATCGAGCTGGAGTGGCGCCACCGGCCCACCGAGGCGTTCGACCTGCGCACCGGCCAGGGCAACGGCCACGTCCAGTACTCCTTCGCCGCGCACCGCGCGGTCGTCGAGGTCGACACCGAGCTCGGCCTGGTCAAGGTCATCGAACTGGCCTGCGCCCAGGACGTCGGCAAGGCCCTCAACCCGCTGTCCGTCGAAGGACAGATCCAGGGCGGCACCACCCAGGGCCTGGGCGTCGCCGTCATGGAGGAGATCATCGTCGACCCGAAGACCGCGAAGGTACGCAACCCGTCCTTCACGGACTACCTGATCCCCACCATCCTCGACACGCCGACCATCCCGGTCGATGTGCTCGAACTCGCCGACGACCACGCCCCGTACGGGCTCCGTGGCGTCGGCGAGGCCCCGACCCTGTCGTCGACCCCGGCCGTTCTCGCGGCGATCCGGAACGCGACGGGTCTGGAGCTGAACAGGACACCGGTGCGCCCCGAGCACCTCACCGGCACCTGACCGACGGCTCCCGCCGAACTCTCCGGGCGGTGCGTGCCTCCCAGGAACGTCACACGTCCGCCGCCCGCAACGCCCGGAGAACCCATGCACCGCACCGCTCGCGGTGCTCGGCCGGAAACACCCGCAGTACCCGCACATCCACTCTGCGTGAACAGTTCGTCTCGGGCCGTCCCCCGGGTCGTGCAGCCAAGCAGTCATCCCAAAACCCGCAGCACGAGTCTCCATCGCGGGTGCCCCTGTGAACCTTGGGAGTCAGGCATCATGACCCAGCAGTCAGTGGAGTCCAGGACCACCGCGGAGGAGGCGGGCCCCGGCTCGCGCGTCCCCGCCGGCAGATCCTGGCTCGACCGGTACTTCCACATTTCCGAGCGTGGATCCACGGTTGCGCGCGAAGTGCGCGGCGGCGTCACGACCTTCATGGCCATGGCGTACATCCTCCTGCTCAACCCGCTCATCCTCGGCGGCAAGGACGTCGAAGGACATCTGCTCAGCCGGCCGGGACTGATCACCGCCACCGCGCTCGCCGCGGCCGCGACCACCCTGCTGATGGGCTTCGTCGGCAAGGTGCCCTTGGCGCTCGCGGCCGGGCTCAGCGTCTCCGGCGTCCTCTCGTCGCAGGTAGCCCCCGAAATGACCTGGCCGCAGGCCATGGGTATGTGCGTGATGTACGGGCTGGTGATCTGCCTCCTGGTGGTCGCCGGTCTGCGTGAGCTGATCATGAACGCGATCCCGCTCGCGCTGAAGCACGGCATCACGATGGGCATCGGCCTGTTCATCGCCCTGATCGGCCTCGTCAAGGCCGGATTCGTGCACGAGAACCCGGCCCCGGGCGGTGGTCCCGTCTCTCTCGGCCTGACCGGTGAACTGGCCGGCTGGCCGGTGCTGATCTTCTGCGTGACCCTGCTGCTGATCTTCATGCTGCAGGCGCGCAACGTCCCCGGTGCGATCCTTATCGGCATCGTCGTCGGAACCGTGATCGCCATGGTCGTCAACACGGTCGGCAACATCGACCCCAAGGCCTGGTTCAGCGGTGCGCCGGAGCTCAAGGGCAGCGCGGTCTCCTTGCCGGAGTTCTCGCTCTTCGGGAACGTCGATTTCGGCGGCTGGGGCGACGTCGGCGCGATGACTGTCGGCTTCATCGTCTTCACCCTCGTGCTGGCCGGCTTCTTCGACGCGATGGCCACCATCATCGGCGTCGGCACGGAGGCCGGGCTCGCCGACGACAGGGGCCGGATGCCCGGCCTGTCCAAGGCGCTGTTCATCGACGGCGCAGGCGGTGCGATCGGCGGCGTCGCCGGAGGCTCCGGTCAGACCGTGTTCGTCGAGTCGGCGACCGGCGTCGGCGAAGGTGCCCGCACCGGCCTCGCCTCCGTCGTCACGGGACTCTTCTTCGCGGCCTGTCTGTTCTTCACGCCGCTCACCGCGATCGTGCCCGCCGAGGTGGCTTCCGCCGCCCTGGTCGTCATCGGAGCGATGATGATGCAGAACGCCCGCCATGTGGACTGGAGCGATCGTTCCGTCGCGATCCCGGTCTTCCTGACCGTGGTCCTGATGCCCTTCACCTACACCATCACCACCGGCGTCGCAGCCGGTGTCATCTCCTACGTGGCCATCAAGGCGGCCCAGGGCAGGGCCCGGGAGGTAGGCGGTTTCATGTGGGGACTCACGGTGATTTTCGTCATCTACTTCGCCCTGCACCCGATCGAGAGCTGGCTGGGCGTCAACTGACCACCCGCTCCACCCTCCACACCTCGCTTAAGGAGACACACCATGCTGGACATCGCCGAAGAGCTTCACCGGTGGGTCGGGCAGGGACGCGAGTTCGCCGTCGCCACGGTCGTGGCGGTCGGCGGGAGCGCGCCCCGGCAGCCGGGAGCCGCCCTCGCCGTCGACCGCGACGGCAACGCGATCGGTTCGGTCTCCGGCGGTTGTGTGGAGGGTGCGGTGTACGAGCTGTGCCAACAGGCCCTCGAGGACGGCATCACCGTACGTGAGCAGTTCGGCTACAGCGATGAGGACGCCTTCGCGGTCGGTCTGACCTGCGGCGGCATCATCGACATCCTGGTGACACCGGTCCGCGTGGACGACCCCGCACGCCCGGTGTTCGCCGCCGCGCTCGCCGCCGCGGCCGCGAGCCAGGCGGCGGCGGTGGTACGGATCACCGACGGCCCCGCCGAACTCCTCGGCCGCCCCCAACTCGTCCACCCCGACGGTTCGTACGAGGGTGGTCTCGGCGGACACCCGGAGCTGGACCGCACCGCCGCGGCCGAGGCCCGCGCCATGCTGGACGCGGGCCGCACCGGCCCTGTCACCATCGGCGCCGAGGGATCACGCTGCGGCCGCCCTCTTGCCCTGCTCGTCGAATCGAGCGTTCCGCCCCCCCGGATGATCGTCTTCGGGGCCATCGACTTCGCCGCCGCCCTGGTCAGGGCCGGCACATTCCTCGGGTACCACGTCACCGTGTGCGATGCCCGCCCCGTCTTCGCCACGGCGGCCCGCTTTCCCGACGCCGACGAGATCGTCGTCGACTGGCCGCACCGCTACCTTGCGGCGACCGCCGTCGACGCGCGCACTGTGCTCTGCGTGCTCACCCATGACGCCAAGTTCGATGTTCCGCTGCTGGAAAGGGCGTTGAAGCTTCCGGTCGCGTACGTCGGCGCGATGGGCTCGCGCCGCACCCATCTGGAACGCAACGACCGGCTGCGCGCGGTCGGCGTCACCGAACTCGAACTGGCCCGGCTGCACTCGCCGATCGGCCTCGACCTCGGAGCACGTACCCCCGAGGAGACCGCGCTCTCCATCGCCGCCGAGATCGTCGCCGACCGGCGCGGTGGCAGCGGCGTCCCGCTCACCGGCGCACACACCCCGATCCACCACGAGGGCGGCCGGCCGGTGGCCGGCCGCATCTCCTCGGTGGCCTGACCGGCTCTCGGACCGCGACAGGGGAGACCGAACGTTTCCCGCGCCTGCTCCGTCACCCGGCACGCGCCGACGGCCCTCCTGCTGCGCGGGTTCCGCCAGCGCATGCTGGGCGGGAGCGAGACCGTGCCCTATCCAGCGGACGAGCTCGAAGCGTGTCTGCGGACGGAGGACCTCACCGGCGGTCGCCGCCGGCCGTGAACGCAGCGCAGAGCAGCACCGGGGCCGCGGCCAGGGCAAAGCACGCCGCGAGCGGCAGATGCCCCAGCATCGGACCGACCACGGCTGTTCCGCCCGCGGACCCGGCATTGACGGCGGTGTTGACCCATGCGCCGGCCTGCGTACGGCTGCCCGCGTCGACGGACTCGTCCGCGATCAGATACGCCGTGGTCAGGGCCGGGGCGACGAACAGCCCGGCGACGGCGACCGTGCCGACCAGCACGTACAGGTTCGGTGACAACCCGGCCGCGAGCAGGCACAGCCCCAGGGCGACGGCAAGTGCCGTCAGTCGCAGCCGACTCGACGCGCGCCACGAGACGGCGCCGTAGGCCAGGCCACCGACCGCGCTCCCCGCGGAGAGCGCCGCCAGCACCCAGGCCGCCGCCGCATCCTGGTGATGCCGGTCGGTGAAGGCCAGCACCAGCAGTTCCAGCGCCCCCAGGCACAGCCCCATCCCGGCCGCAACCACCACAGCGTGACGCAACCCGGCCATGCCGAGCAGTGGTTTCCCGGACGGTGCCGCGGGAAGTGGCTTCGTCCTCGGTGGACGGGGGCCCGTACCGCGCACTGCCGGAGAGGTCACCAGGACCAACGCCCCGATCAGCACCAGCGCGGCACTGACCGCCACACCGGCCACGGGTTCGGCGAATCTCACCAGCAGCCCCACCAGCAAGGGCCCGGTGACGAAGAGGAGTTCCTCGGCCACGCCGTCCAGGCTGTAGGCGCGCTGGAGCAGCTCCCGGTCGGGCATGAGGCTGCTCCACAGGGTCCGCATTACGGGCCCTAGCGGTGGTGTGCAGGCACCGGCGATCGCGGCCCACACGCCCAGCCGGAAACCCGACGCGCCGGGCTGCCAGGTGGCGTGGGCCAGGACCGAGAGGAGCAGCGCATACGCGATGGCCAGGGGCGGCAGCACGCGTCGGGGCCCGTACCGGTCGATCAGCGCGGCACGCGCGGGGGAGAGGAAGACGCTGGTCGCCCCGAACAGGGCCATGACGGCGCCCGCCACGGAGTACGAACCGGTGGCGCCCTTGACCGCCAGTACCAGGGAGAGGGAGATCATCCCGTACGACAGCCGTCCCAGCAGCGCGGCACCGAAGGTGCGGGAGGCATGACGGGTGCGCAGGACCGCTGCGTACGAAGGAGCGTGAGAGGGCGTGGGCGAAGGCGAAAGCATGAGGATCGTTCCTCGGGAAGGCAGCGCGGACCTGGCGCGCTGTGTGCGTGCAGGGACACCGGAGTGCCGCACCCGGTGTGACGGGCACGGTCGGTGCGGGGTCCTAGGCACAGAGGAGGAACATGCGCGCAAATTTAGCATGAGGCCGCCGAGCGGCACATGGCTCGGCCGACGCCCGGCTGTACGGCCGTCGCGCCGGCTCACCCGTCGAACCGAACCCGTGCCGCTCCGCCCACACGTTGAGCGGCATGGCGATTACCGGCGTCTGCTGCCGTTCTGCCGGGTCAGCGTCCTGCCTGCAGCGCCGCCCAGGTGCCGCTGCCGACGATCCCGTCCGCCGTCAGCCCGCGGTCGCTCTGATAGGTGCGCACCGCCGACACCGTGTCCGGGCCGAAGGTCCCGTCGGCGTTCACGGTCGTGCCGAGCGCCGCGGTCAGCGAGCGCTGGAGCCGCTTCACGTCCTCACCCGAGCCCCCCTGCTTCAGCGTCGGCACGGTCCCGGCCGACAGCAGTGCCGTCCAGGTCCTCGCGCCGACGATGCCGCCGGCGCCCAGTCCCCGGGCCGTCTGGAACGTCTTGACCGCGGTCAGCGTGGCCGGGCCGAACCTCCCGTCCACTGCGCCCGCGTCGAAGCCCTGCGCGGTCAGCAGCTGCTGCACCGCCTTGACCTGGGCGCCCGTCGATCCGCTCTGCTGGGTGGCGTACGAGGCGAAGCTCAGCCCGTCACTGCTGCCGCTGCTGTCGTCGCCCTCGACGTAGCCCATGTAGCGGGCCCAGTCCCAGTACGGGCCCGGGTCGGTGTGGTCGCTGCCCGCCGCCTCGCTGTGGCCGATGATGTGCGCCCGGTCCTTCGGGATGCCGTATCTGTCGCACAGGGCGCTGGTCAGGGCGGCCGAGGAGCGGTACATCGCATCCGTGAACCAGGACGGGTCGTCGATGAACCCCTCGTGCTCGATGCCGAGCGCCGAGGCGTTCGCACCCCTGGCGTGGTGTGCGGTGTCGCTGTTACGGACCATCTGGGTGATCTGCCCGTCGGACGATCGGATCACGTAATGGGCGCTCACCTCGGCCGTGGGGTCCTGGAACCAGTTGATCGAGCCCGAGTACGAG
Source organism: Streptomyces sp. NPDC051020 (assembly GCF_040683105.1). NCBI lineage: Bacteria > Bacillati > Actinomycetota > Actinomycetes > Kitasatosporales > Streptomycetaceae > Streptomyces > Streptomyces sp. NPDC051020. The sequence continues at coordinate 79,034 of NZ_JBFBCG010000028.1, forward strand.
CCTTGAGTGACATGGATGATCACCTTGCTGATCGGCGCCGACCGGCCCTTGGTGAAGTTGTTCGGGTCGGCCGGGACCCACAGCGCCGAGGGGTAGTCGGGGCTATGGGTGCGTACCTCGCGGTCGGAGAGAGCGCCCTTCTCCGGAGCGACCGGGCGGGCGGTCACCGAGACCCGCTCGCCGCCGGGGACGGTGGTGACGATCCCGTTCTTGAGGAAGGTGTAGACGGCGTCGGCATAGAGGGCGGCGGCGCGGCCCGTCGTGCCGCTGTACCGCGCCACGGCCGGGTACCAGGCGTCGATGTCATCGCGCTTGTTGCTGTCGAGGCCGATGCGGTCCGCGTACGCGCGCAGCACGGCCGCGCCGCCGAGGATGTTGGCCGCGGTGTCCCGACGGAGCTTCGACAGCGGCGTGCCGGTGAGTGTGGCCGCCTTCTCCAGCGTGTGGTTCCCGGGGTTGCTGACCAGGTGCATCACGCCGTACCCGTTCGCCTGACTGGGGCGCCCGGCGTGGCCGTCGAGGTGCGTCTCGCTGTAGCCGACGGCGGCGAGCAGATCGCGCGGTACGTCGAACTTCCGTGCCGCCTGCGCGAACGCCTGGTTCATGGAGGAGCCGGCGGCGACGGGAGGGGGTGCGGCGAGGACCGGAGTGCCGGTCGCGGCGAGCGCGGTGGCAGTGAGAGCCACCAGCACGGATGCGCGGCCCCTCGTGTGGGCTGCGGCGCGTCTGGGCATACCTGCTCCTGCTCTGTGGGGGAGAAAGAACGGCCCCCGGACCCGAGTGGGGTGGGTCGAGGGCCGCGAAGCGGGCTCAGGCTATCCATGCGTCCAGGGCATGAAAGACATTTGCCTGCGTGTCGAACTCCCTGTCACTCCGGCAGAGTTGACCAGCGAGACAGCAAGCAGCCCGGCGGCGCGGCCGGTCGCCGGGCTGCATGACTGGGTGTCAGATGTGTACCGTACCGCGCCCCCGCTCCGCGACGAGCTGCAGCGCGAGTCGAGGAGCAGCCGGGCGGCCTCCGCGCGCCGCGAGCCGTCCGGCGCCGCGGCGCCGGTCACTTGTGCTCCCCGAGGAAGCCGAGCACCAGCTCGTTGAAGACGGCGGCCTGCTCCCACTGCGGCAGGTCAGACGCTACGGGAGAGCTCCTCGGCGGCGGCCAGCATGCCGGTGACCGAGGCGCGCGCCACCTCTTCCCGGGTGGTGATCAGGTTGACGCACAGCTGCATCGCCGGATCGGCCGAACGCAGCGGCACGGCCACCCCGAAGGCGCCCGGCTCCACCCGCCCGAACGTCATGGCGTAACCGCGCTTGCGCACCTCGGCGAGCTCGGCCGAATCGTCCGATGACGGCGGCCGGAACGAGGCCAGCGCCAGACCGGCCGCGCCGACTCCGATCGGGTCGCGGCTGCCGACCCGGTAGGAGAGGTGGTAGTCCACCGACTGCGGCTCCGCCACCGCCACCGCCACCGCGTCGTCGCCCTCCGCGGCGATCAGCGCGACCGTGGCCCTCAGTTCGTCTGCGGTCCGTCGCAGTACCGGCAACGACGCCTCCCGGATCCCGGCCGCATAGCCCCGCGCCAGCGCGGCCGTGCCGGACCCCGCCCGGTAGCGGCCGTCGGCGCCCCGGAACACCAGCCGGAACTCCGCCAGGGTGGTCAGGATGCGGTACGCGATGGTGCGATGCATGCCCAAGCGGTCCGCCACGTCTTGCACCGCGAGCCCGTGCGGCGTCCCGGCGACCAGCCCGAGCGCGGTCAGGCCGCGGGCCAGGGTCTGGGACCCGGTGGTGTGGGAGGAAGTCTTGTCAGGAACCGGCTTGTCGCTCACCAGGGCAATCCTAGGGCGTGTTTCGAAAGGAGCGTCGTCCACCGGAAGGGCGGGTGGCGGGGGCCAGAACGCGCATCCTCCAGGGCGGCGGGCTGTCAGGGGGCGCACCTGAAACCTGCCGATTCCTCGGAGCGCGAGCGGGCGCGCCGTTCCTCGGTCAGGTTCTGCCTCCGAGGTCGGCGCCGGGGCGCGGGCGATTCGCCGTCGCACCCGCGTGTTCAGCCCGTCGTTGTCGTCGGAGGGGTCTGGGATGGGAGGTGGCCGTGCAGGAGGAGGCTGACGAGCTGGTCCACCACCGCCTCGCCGGGGGGTTCGCGGCTTACCGCGGCCAGGTAGACCACGGTTCCGGAGTAGATGTCGACCATCAGTGAGGTATCGGTGTCGGGCTGCAACCGGCCTTCGAGCCGGGCTCGCTCCAGCATTTCCACGACCGACGCGCGGCGGGGTTCGATGAGCTCGGCGAAGGCTCCGGTACCGGTGGGATCCTCGATCACATCGGCGAGCAGCGCCGGGAGGATCAGGCACGTGGGCATGGCGGAGACGAGCTCGATGGTCAGCCGGACGGCGGTTCGCAGGTCGGCTTCCAGGTCGCCGGTCTCATGGATGGGAGGAAGGGGGACGTCCCCGCTGAGGGCCTCGATCACCAGCGCGGCCTTGTTCGGCCACCACCGATAGATCGTTGCCTTGCTGACGCCGGCTCGCCGGGCGACGCCTTCGAAGGAAAGTCGCTGATATCCGACCTCTCTGAGCAAGGCTTTCGTGGCTCGGAGCACGGCTTCGTGAGACTCCCGGCGCCTCCGCCCGTAGCGAGGCACGATGCGGTTGCGCTGGGCGGCGTACTCAGGAGCCAAAGGGTCCTGACGGCCGTTCTGCTGCCTGGGAGTAACCACCGTGTGCCTCCTTTGTGAGCCACTGGTGCGCCCTTTGACTTTGCCCTCTGTGTGACCCTATCTTGGCGATACGAGGCGTTTCGTATCGTATGACACCTCTTGTACTCAATAGTAAGATCCTGAAGCCCGCCAGAGAATCGCTGCCGGCAATTCCGGTGGGTGGATCACCGCGCACCGGACCCGCGCGCAGGATCTGGTGCGGATGGGCGTCCCCAGTGAACGCCCGAGATCTCTTTCTCGACCCCCCAGAAGGGGGGACATATCATGCGCGCGAATACGACCAGGATGCGGCGCATAGCCGCCGCGGTATGCGCGGCGCCCCTCCTTGCTGTAGCGGCCGGAGCCGGCGCTGTCAGTGCGGCCGCTTCTCCCCCGTCGTCCGCCGTTGCCTCCGTCCCGTCTCAGGGCGGCGGCTGGGGTTGGCACCGTTGCGAGTTTGGTGACGGCTGGGACTGGGGATTCCGCTGTCACGACTTCGACCATGGCTTCGGTTTCGACCATGGCTTCGGTTTCGACCATGGCTTCGGCGGTGACCACGGCGGCGGCGGTGGTGACCACGGCGGTGGTGGTGACCACGGCGGTGGCGGTGGTCGCTGAGGCTCAGCGCGGTGAGTTCGCGATCAACACACGGCAGTTTGTGAGTGCCGCACCGGATGCCCGAGCTACTCGGGCATCCGGACGCGTCTGGAGCGGCAGACGTTCGGCAATGGCGCTTTCGAGGCCGCCGTCAAAACCTCGCTCGGCTTCGGCGGCCACAACGCCGCACTCGTCCTCAGCGATACGACCGGTCGAACAGAGCGGGCCGCCCGTCGACCGGGCGGCCCCCTCCGGCTGTACGGGATCAGTCCTGTGCGTTCACGTCCACGCGCACGATCTGCGGGTCGTGGTCGCTCGCCTGGTCGGCGAACTCCGCGTTGATGTGCACCACGTCGTAGTCGAAGCGGATCACGCCGGGGCTGGTCAGGATGTGGTCCAGCGTCTGCGAGTTGCCCTCGTACACATAGCTGTACTGCTCGTTCTCCGGCAGCGTGGTGATCAGCGGCTTGAGTACCTGGCCGTCGGTCAGCGCGTCCATCGTCGGCGAGAACGCGAAGTCGTTGAGGTCCCCGAGGGTGATGACCCGCGCCGACTTGTCCGCCGCCAGCAGCGACGTCACGAAGGTGTTGACCTCCGTCGCCTGCTTGACGCGCTTCTTCTCCGAGCTGCGCGTCGGCTCCTGGTAGCGGCCGTGCAGGGGCTGGTCACCGCCCTTGGAGGTGAAATGGTTGCCGATGACGAACACCGGCTTCCCGTGGAAGCGGAACTCGCCGACCAGGGGCTTGCGGCTGTCCGCCCACGCGTCGTTGGTGGGGGTGATGCGGCCGGGCGACGCCGAGAGAGCGACGCCCTTCTTTGTCTGGACGGCGGTCACGGCGGTGGTCGCATCGCCGCCCGCGCGGTCCACGAACTCGACGCGCTCGGGATTGAAGAGGAAGACGTTACGGATGTTGCCGCCGGGCTCGCCGCCGTCCTTGCCGTCCACGGGGGCGATGTAGCGCCATGCGTACTGCGGACCGCCCGCCGCGACGATCGCGTCGGTGAACCGCTTGAGCGTCGCCTCGGAGCCGACCGTGCCGTCGTTCACCGCACCGTTGTCGTCCTGGATCTCCTCCAGCGACACGATGTCGGGGGAGGAGAGGTTGACTGCGACGCCTGCGGCGAGCGTGTCGAACTTGGCCTGCTTGTCGAGCGCGTCCAGGTTCTCCACGTTGTACGTGGCGACCGCGAGCTCCTTGTCCCTCTGCTTCCGGGTGACCTCGCGCCGCAGGTGGTGATCGGTGAGCGTGCCCAGCTCGGTCGCCTGGAGGTTGTAGCCGCCGAAGGAGGCGTAGTCCATGACACCGGTGGTGGTGCCGGACAGCTCATCGCCCACGTTCGCGACGGGGAAGGGGCCGGTGGTGTCCAGCGACATCACCTTGATGCGACCGGTGTTCTGGTCGGTGTACGAGGAGTAGAGCGTGCCGCCGCGCCCCGTCGGGTTCTCGTTCGGCTTGACCGTCACCCAGACCTCGTTGTACGCGGTCGTCGCACCCGTGACCCGGGTGTCGGCGATCTGTACGCGGGCGCCTTCGAGCGACTCGTACAGGTCGAGGGCGTACGCCGCCGGGTCCAGGGTCAGCCTGTCGACCGAACCGCCGTCTGCCGAGGGGACGTACGCGTCGGGCACGGACGCCGCGTCGAGCACGACCGGCGCGGGCAGCGCGTTGCCCGACGACAGGACCGTGACTCTGGGGGCGGTGATCTCGGTGATCGACTGGGTGGTGGCCGACGGGTAGTACTCGTCCACCTTGCCGCTGACCAGCACGGAATCGCCGACCGCGACGGTGGGTACGGTGGAGCCGGTGTAGACGAAGACACCCTCGCTGGTACGGGCGTCCGCGTCCGGCGTGGTGTCCTGGATCCAGAAGCCGCGCGAGCCGGTGGTCCGCACGCCGGTGACGACGCCGGGGACCCCGGTCACCGACTGGCCGTTCAGCGGCGAGACGCGGGTGGTGCCCTGGATGTCGTGCACCCGCACGGTGCCGGGCTCGGTCGGGTTCCCGTCGCCGGGTCCCGTTCCGCCGGACGTCTCACCGGCCGCGTTGACCGGTGTCGGGGCGCCCGCGGCCAGGTCGGCGGCGTTGTTGTCGGTGTCGGCAAGCGACGTACCGCGCGCCACGGAGGCGGTGGCGGAGGCACCCGCAGCCGGGCCACTGCCCTCCCGTACGACCGCGGAACCGTAGCCGACAAGGTCCACGATGCGGGTGTCGGCGGCGCAGTCGGCCGCGGTCTTGCAGGTCAGCGGGGTGGTTCCGGAGACGAGGGCGACGGTTCCGCTGGTCGCGGACATCGCCACGGTGCCGGTCGCGTCCGGGGTGGGCAGGGCGACGGTGCCGCCGGTGCCCGCGGCCTGGGCGACCAGGTAGCGGCCGCCGGGCGCGACGGACCCGGTCAGCGCGGAGACCTGCCAGAGCGAACCTGCGGACGGTGTGCCGGGCAGGTACTGGACGCTGAAGCCCGAGAGGTCGTACGCGGCCGAGCCGGCGTTGGCCAGTTCGACGAAGTCGCGGGTGAGCGTCGCACCCGAGTTGCCCCCGCCCCCGTACACCTCGGAGATCACGGCGGTCGAGGAAGGGGCCGCGAAGGCGGCAGGCAGCGCGGTCGCCGAGAGGGTCACGGCGACCGCGCCGGCCAGCAGGATGGAACGAGGTCTGGATATGTGCACGGTGAGCTGCCCCTCGAAGTGTGATGAGGGGCCACAAGCTATGCGCGTAGACCTGGCTGTGACAAGGCATCAGGGGTTAATTCCAGAAAACGCTCCGACGATCCCCGGGCGCGCACTCGGGCTACGGCCGGACCGCGGGTTCGCTGACCTCAAGACCGGCCGGCACTTGGGGGGCGTCACGGGGCTGGGGCACGCACCTCGCGGCGTTGCCGTCCCTCGCCATGGCTCCTTCCCCAGGCTCTCGGCTTCGCTCGAGCAGGGGAGACCCCATCCGGCTCAATCCTCCGCCTTGCGAGGCACGCACCTCAGCCCCGCTCCTTCACCCACCCCCCATTGCCGGCCGGTCTGAGTCACTGGTTCTGATGTGGCTGAGGACAGTGCGGAACGCGACGTTCTCGCCGGTGCCGGGCTCGGGGTCGCGGTAGTCGAAGACCGCATGGAGGACACCCGCCCGTCACCGCCCTGCGGTAGTTGCGTCGCTGCGGGCCCTCGCGTGGATCAGCTCCGGGCGCGCTCGGCGATCAGGACCTCCAGGCCGTCCAGGATGCGGTCAAGGCCGAACTCCAGGGCCTGGTCCTGTCCCTGGGTCCCGGAGCGTGCCGAGGAGGCCGTCGCCGCGGCCAGGTGCGGGTAGTCCGCGCCGTGGTCCCGCAGCACCGTGCCGAGCGCGGCCAGGAGCTGGGCCTCCGGTGCGCTGGACGGGGCGGCCGCGCTGAGTGCGGGCTTGGGGCCGCGCCGGGGCTGTGGCGCGGGTCCCCCAGAGGAAATCCGCACCGGTCACGCTCCGGGGACCCGGTCCAGGGAGCCGCTGACCTCTCCCGGGTCATGGCCGGACGCCCCGGCGGCGTGCGGCGCTCAGGAGGCTGTCCGGTTCAGGAATCCCATGAGAATCGCGTTGAGTTCCTCGGCGTGGGTCCAGCCGATGTTGTGCGGGCCGCCGGGGATCTCGACGAGACGGCTGTTCTTGATCAGGCCGGGCAGCCGCCGCCCGCAGGAGTCGATGGGCAGGATGCGGTCCTCGTTGCCCTGGACGATCAGCGTCTCCACGTCGATCCTGGGCAGGTCGTCGCGGAAGTCCGTCAGCCAGGCCGGCACGCAGGCCAGCGTGGCGTGGGCCGACGCACCGGCGGCCACCGTCCACTGGAGTTGCAGCGCCTGGTCACTGATCCGGGTGCCACCGAGCTTGTCGACGTTGTTGAAGTCATGGAGGAAGGTCGTCAGATACGCGGGACGGTCCGAGGCGATGGCACTCATGATGCCGTCGAAGACGCTCTGGTCGACCCCCTCGGGGTTGTCCCCGGTCTTCAGGAGGAACGGCGGGATCGGGGCGATCAGTGCCGCCCGGTCGACCCGCGCGGATCCGTAATTGCCCAGGTAACGGACGACCTCGCCGGTGCCCATGGAGAACCCGACCAGGATGGTGTTCTGCAGGTCGAGCTTCTCCATGACGGCGTTGAGATCCGTGGCGAGCGTGTCGTAGTCGTACCCCGTGGTGGGCTGCGAGGAGCGGCCGAAGCCGCGCCGGTCGTACGTGATCACCCGGTACCCGGCGCGCAGCAGGACCGGGAGCTGCTTCTCCCAGGATGCGCCGCTCAGCGGGAACCCGTGGATCAGGACGACGGGCTGCCCCGTCCCGTGGTCCTCGTAGTACACATGGATGCCGGCGGAGTTCTCCTCGCCAACGGTGATGTACGGCATGGCTCTCCCATCGCACGGCCCGGTCCCGTCGTGGTCCGGGCTCCTGGGGCCTCTCTTCGGAGCGTGCCCGGCTCGCCGGGTCCTGCCCGTACTCCTTGGTCGCAGCCTGTTCCGAAAAGAGAGGTCCTAGCCCATTACGCCCCGATTCGGCGGTCCGCGCACTGCCGGCGGCCCTGAGCGGGTTCCTCGCACCGTTTCATGCGATTTTCACGGAGCGCCTCTACGGTGGGCGTCGTGACCGAGATGAGCCCTCCCGGCTGGCATACGGACCCCGGGTATACAGGAACAGGCCCTGTCCAGGAACGCTGGTGGGACGGGAGTCAATGGACGGATCAGCTCCGGATGCCGCCCGCGGCCGTCCGACGCCGTCGGATCCGGATCGGTGTCGGCGTCACCGCTGGTGTGGTGGTGCTGGCCGCGATCGCGGGTGGCGCCGTCCTGCTGACTGATGGATCCCACAGTTCCGAGAACACGTCCCGCGGTGTCGAGTCGCCGGCGCCCAGTCCCCCCGGGGGACAGAACGGCCAGGGCGGTCCCGGTGGTCCCGGTGGCCGGAGTCCGGCGCCCGACCAGCGGCAACCGCCGTCCGAGAAGGGGTATGCCACGGACGCGAGCACTGGTATCAGCCTGCCGGTGCCCGACGGCTGGACCGGCCAGTCGGCCCTGATCGGTGCCTCGATGAGCACGGGATCGTACACATGCCCGGCCGACGCGTCGCAGAAGTGCGAGCGCGGAGGGGTGTTCGTCGCCCCGGCCCAGGCGCTGAAGATCACGGCGAAGACGGCGGAGGCGGCGGCGAAGGCGGACATCTCCGTCAATGCCACGTCGTCGTACGGCGGCAAGGCGTACGGCGCCATCACCTCGCACGAGCAGCTCAAGTCCGAGGCGGTCACCGTCGCGGGCCGCAAGGGCTATCTGGTGCGCTGGAAGGTGGTCACGAAGGAGGGCGACGACGGCTACGTCCAGTCGCTGGCCTTTACCTCCCCGCAGTCCGCGGACATGCTGGTGGTCGTACGGTCCGGCTTCGACGTCGGTCCCAAGGCGCCCGCGCTCTCGGTGATGGACGAGATCACCAAGGGGATCAAGGCGTCGGCCTCGACCGGCTCGGGATCCGGGCAGACCGCCTGAAGCGAATCGGCAGGAACCGGCCCGCGGGATTGATTCCCCCGGGCCGGTTCCGCGCGTCGGGCGAGCATCACAGGGGCCGGCGGCCGTAGGGCGTGTTTCGAAAGCCCCGCCTGCCAGGCGACGGGCGTCGTCCCGGACCGTCCGGAACTCGCACTCTCCCCGTCGTGCCGGACTCAGCGAACTATCCACCGAACAGGTGAGTACGGAGCAGGGGCACACCGCCACCGCGTGCACCGTCTGCCACCTCTTCGGCCCGATCGCCGTCGTGCTGTTCGCCGACGCACCGGAACCCGGACGCCCGACCCCGGGGCCCGGTACGGGCCGTCACGTCACGCGGGTGCTGCGCCGCGGCGGTACGGCGCTCCCGGACGCCAGCGGCGAACGGGACAGTTCGATACAGCCCAGCGCGATGAGAGCGATCGCGACCAGCTCCGGCAGCAGCCACCAGCCCGTGCGCAGCTCCTCGCCGAACAGCGTCACCCCGTACAGGACGCTGATCAGCGCGTCGCCCAGGGTCAGCATCGGCTGGACGGCGACCAGGGTGCCCGCCTGGAGCGCGTTCTGAAGGAGGAACAGCGCGCCCACCCCGGCGGCGGCGGTGGCGTACAGCTGCCAGGACGTCATGAGCGCGGTCACCCCGTCGTCACCGAGCCGCCCCATGGCGTCCTTCATCAGCGCGGCGGTGAGCGAGTAACCACACGCGGCGGCGAGCCCGAGCAGCGCCGCCCGGGGGTTCCCGCGGGTCTTCATCGAGCCGGTGATCAGCGCGGCCTCGAAGATCCCCGTCATGATCAGCGCCGGGACCCAGACCGCGCCCCGCACCGACATGCTGCCGCCGCCCGGAGCGGCGGAGGTCATGCCGAGGGCCAGCCCGACGGTCACGGCAGCCACGCCGTACCAGACTCCGCCCGGTACCCGGACCCGAATCACGAACCCGGCCAACAGCAGCGCCGCCGGGAGTTCGATGACGAAGATCGGCTGGACCACCGCGATCGGCCCGGTGGCCAGCGCGACGGCCTGGCAGACGGCGGCGACGATCACCAGCCCGATTCCGGCCAGCCACACCTTCTGGCGCAGCAGGTGGCCGATCAGCGACGGGTGCAACGCCTTCGTGTCGGGTACATCGAGGGCGGCACGGCGTTGCAGTACGGACGCGGCGCCGTTGCTGAGTGCGGTCAGGATGGCGAACAGGACGCTGATCACCCGACCATGATGCGGGCGGCCCGCGCGCAATCCGGGGTCCTGCCGCGCTGCGGTGCGGCGGCCGCGGGAAGGGACGAGACGGTGTGATTGCGGACGGGAGTTGTCCGCAAGTTCCCGTACCGTGCCGTTCATGGCCGCGAAGACGAACCCCGCCGCACGAACCGCATCCGCCCGGCCCCCGCTGCTCACGCCCCGCGCACTGGGCCGGGCCACCCTGGAGCGCCAACTGCTCCTGCGCCGGACCCCGATGTCCGCGAAGGAAGCCGTCGGGCATCTCGTCGGGCTCCAGGCACAGAACACCAAGCCGCCGTACTACCAGCTCTTCGCCCGGCTCGAAGGCTTCGACCCGGCCGAGCTCTCCGCGCTGATGGCGTCCCGGGAGGTGGTCCGCATGGTCACCCTCCGCTCCACCATCCACACCCACACCGCCGACGACGCGCTGACCCTGCGTCCGCTGGTCCAGCCGGCCCGCAGCCGGGAGCTGCAGATATTCCGGCAGGGGCTCGGCGGGGTGGACCTGGACCGGCTCGCGGCGATCGGCAGAGAGCTCGTCGAGGAGCGCCCGCGCACTCCGAAGGAACTCCGCGCGGCACTGCGCGCGCAGTGGCCGGACGCCGACCCGCAGGCCCTGACCGTGGCCGTCCGCTGCACCCTGCCCCTGGTCCAGGTCACCCCGCGCGGGCTCTGGGGACGGAGCGGACAGGTCGCGCTGACCACCGTGGAGCACTGGCTCGGCCGGCCGTCGGAGCCGGCGTCCACGCCCGACGCAACCGTGCTGCGCTACCTCGGCGCCTTCGGACCCGCCTCCGTGAAGGACATGCAGATGTGGGCCGGACTGACCCGGCTGCGGGAGGTCTTCGAGCGGCTGCGGCCACGGCTGATCACCTTCCGCGACGAGCACGGAGTGGAACTCTTCGACCTGCCGGACGCCCCACGTCCCGACGCGGACACCCCCGCCCCGCCGCGCTTCCTGCCCGAGTTCGACAACGTTCTGCTCGGCCACGCGGACCGTACGCGTGTCATCCCGCCACGGTTCAAAGGGCGCAACGGGAACGGCAATCAGGCGTACGGAGCCGTGCTCGTCGACGGCTTCCTCGCGGCGATCTGGCGGTTCGGCGCGCCCGGGCGGAAGACCGACGGCGAGGGGACCGTCACCGTGCAGGCGCTGGGGAGGCTGAGCCCGTCGGAGCGCGAAGCCGTCACGGAGGAGGGGCTGCGGATGCTTGCCACGATGAGACCCGCGGACCCGGCCGCACACGACATCCGGTTCGCCCCCTTCGTCGACTTCGGGGACTGAGCCGGTCGGGCTCAGTCGGCGCGGCCCGTCGCCGCCACCGTCACGCCCAGACCGATCATCGCGAAGCCACCCGCCCCGCCGATCATCGACAGCCGCCTGTCCGACCGGGCGAACCAGCTCCGGGCCGCCGACGCGCCGAGCCCCCAGAGCGTGTCCGTCACCAGCCCGATCGCGATCGGCACCAGCCCCAACAGCAGCATCTGCACCGGGAGATGGCCGGTCGACGGGTCCACGAACTGGGGGAGTACCGCGGCGAAGAAGACGATGCCCTTGGGGTTGGTGACGCCGACGACCACACCGTCCACCACCGTCCGCAGATCACCGCGCGCGGGCCGCGCCGGAGACGCCTCGACAGCCCCCAGCCGCAGCTCCTTGCGGTGGCGGAACGCCTGCACCCCCAGGAGGACCAGATACGCCGCACCCCCCAGCTTCACCGCCATGAAGACCATCATCGAGCGTTCGACCAGCGAGCCGATGCCCAGCGCGACCGCCACCACCAGGACGTACGAACCGGCGACATTGCCCAGCACCGTGGTCAGCGCGGTGCGGCGTCCGTAGGCCAGCGCCCGGCCGATCACGAAGAGGACGCTCGGCCCCGGGATCACGATCACCAGCAGGGACATCGCCGCGAAGGCAAGATATTGATGCGTGGACACCATGTCCGTCACCCCCTGGCCCCGACCGTACGGCACAGACCCCGGCGGACGTCAGGCGCGCGACCGAGGCGGATGCCCGGCGCGCACCCAAGACCGGCCGGCACATGGGCCGGTCGGTCTACGGCAGCAGCCCCGCCCGGCGCGCCGCCACGACCGCTTCCAGCCGGGTGCGCGCCCCCAGCTTCCGCATCGCCGCGCGCAGATACCCCTTCACCGTCTCCGGCCGCAGCCCCAGCCGGTCGGCTGTCACCGCGTTCGTCGCGCCCGCGGCCACACAGGCGAGGACATCGATCTCGCGCGGCGCCAGCTGCACCCCGTGGGCGCCCGGCACCGTTGTCCCGGACGCCGAGGCCAGTCGCCCGCACACCGAGAGGAGTTCCTCGCGAAGCGCCGGGTCGGTCACCCTCGGGACCAGCGCGCGCAGCTCGCGGTGCGCCTCGCGGACGTCCTCCCAAGCAGCCGGCGCCGCCCGCAGGTCCGCCACCTGGTCCCGGCTGAAGGCCAGGAGCTGCTGCACCTCGTCGCGCACGGCGAGCGCCTGTTCCACGTCGCGGGCCGCCGCGACGGCCGCGTCGAACGCACGGTCCCCGAGGGTGAGGGGCTCGCGCAGCGCCCCGTACAGCACGCCCCGTACCTTGCGGCGTACGACGACGGGCACCGCGACCACCGAACGCAGCCCCTCCGCGGCGACCGCGGTGTCGTACTCGTGGCTGATGTGCCGCGACGACGGGTAGTCGGTCACCGCGCACGGTCGGGACAGGGCGATCGACTTGCCGCCGAGTCCGCTGCCCACAGTGATGACAAGGCCGCGCAGCGCCGTGGTCTGTGCCCCGTTGAGCTCCGCGATCCTGGCGTGACGCGCATCCGACAGCAGTCCGCCGAAGGCCACGGGCAGCCCGCTCGTCCGGCGCAACCGCAGCAGGGCCGCTTGCATCTCGACCGCATCGACCGGTTCCGGCACGCTGTCGCCTCTCTGCCCGCCTGCGGTACCCCCGTTCGGGGCTGGTGAGACCTGGGTCACTGTTTACATGATGTTAAAGGACCGGTCCGGTCCGCAAAAAGGAGGGCACATGTCGGCAACCAGCGCAACGGAAACGTTCCGGGCCGCCCGGGACTTTCTGCTCCAGCATCGCGAGGACTACGCGACGGCGTACGAGGGGTTCCGCTGGCCCCGGGCCGACCATTTCAACTGGGCGCTGGACTGGTTCGACGTCATCGCGGAGAACAACGACCGCACCGCCCTGCACATCGTGGAGGAGGACGGCCGCCGCACCGAGGTGTCCTTCGCCGCGATGTCCGCCCGCTCCAACCGGGCCGCGAACTGGCTCCGCGCCCAAGGGGTGCGCGCCGGCGACCGGATCCTCGTCATGCTCGGCAACCAGGTCGAACTGTGGGAGACGGCCCTCGCCGCGATGAAACTGCGCGCCGTCGTCATCCCCGCCACCCCGCTCCTCGGCCCCGTCGACCTGAGCGACCGGGTGGAGCGCGGCCGGGTCCGGCATGTGATCGTGCGGGACGTCGACACCCCCAAGTTCGACGAGGTGCCCGGCGACTACACCCGGATCGCCGTCGGCGAGGACGTACCGGGCTGGCTCCCCTACGCCGGCGCCGGCGAGCAGCCGGAGAGCTTCGAGGCGGACCGGGAGACCGATGCCGACGAACCACTGATGCTGTACTTCACCTCCGGCACGACCGCCAGCCCCAAACTGGTCGAGCACACCCATGTCTCCTACCCCGTGGGTCACTTGGCGACGATGTACTGGATCGGTCTCAAGCCCGGGGACGTCCACCTCAACATCTCGTCACCGGGCTGGGCCAAGCACGCCTGGTCGAACCTCTTCGCGCCGTGGAGCGCCGAGGCGACCGTCTTCATCTTCAACTACACCCGGTTCGACGCGGGCCGCCTGATGACCGAAATGGACCGCTCGGGCGTCACCAGCTTCTGCGCCCCGCCCACCGTCTGGCGGATGCTGATCCAGGCCGACCTCTCCCAGCTGAACACCCCGCCGCGCGAGGTCGTCGCCGCCGGAGAGCCACTGAACCCCGAGGTCATCGAAACGGTCCAGCGCGAGTGGGGCGTCACGATCCGGGACGGCTTCGGCCAGACCGAGACCGCCGTCCAGGTCGCCAACACCCCCGGCCAGGTGCTGAAGGCCGGTTCGATGGGGCGGCCCAGTCCCGGCTTCAAGGTCGAGCTCCTCGACCCGGTCACCGGTGAGCCCGGTGCGATCGAGGGCGAGATCTCGCTCGACCTGTCGTCCTGCCCGGTCGGCCTGATGACCGGCTACCACGGCGACCCGGACCGTACCGCCGAGGCGATGGCCGGCGGCTACTACCGCACCGGCGACATCGGCTCCCGCGACGAGGACGGCTACATCACCTATGTCGGCCGCGCCGACGATGTGTTCAAGGCGTCCGACTACAAGATCTCGCCGTTCGAACTGGAGAGCGCGCTGCTGGAACACGAAGCGGTCGCCGAGGCCGCGGTCGTGCCCGCGCCGGACCCGGTCCGGCTCGCCGTACCGAAGGCGTACGTCGTCCTGGCGGAGGGCTGGGAGCCCGGCCCGGACACGGCGAAGGTGCTGTTCGCGCACTCGCGGGCGGTTCTCGCCCCGTACAAGCGGATCCGCCGGCTGGAGTTCGCCGAGCTGCCGAAGACCGTCTCCGGGAAGATCCGTCGGATCGAGCTGCGTGAGCGCACGGCCCAGGGCACCGGCACCGAATACGACGAGGGGGACCTGCGATGACCGGACGGACCGGGCTGTCCTACGCGCACGGCACCGTCACATCGCGTCGACGATCGGCTTCCGGCAGTACTCCTCGGGGCGCCCGCCCTTGCCGTCCGGCCAGGCCGGCCAGGGCATCGCCGCGGCGATGCCCTGCCACTCCGAATTGTTCATGTCCGAGGTGTAGCGGCGGGGCCGGGCCGGGTGCTGCGTCCCGTGCCCCCCGCGGCACGCCGCACAGGAGCAGGACGATTCCGCCGACGGCATGACGGCATGACGGCATGACGGCATGACGGCGGGCTCGGGCAGGGGGTGCAGCGGCATGGCGGGGCCTCTTGTGTGTCTGGGATGGTTTCGTCACCCCTGGACTACCAAGAGGCCCTGTTTCCATGGGGAGTTATCGGCGAACCAGCCCGCAGAACTGAGAGCTGTGGATCAGTTTGTACACAAGCTCTTAACTACGCGGCCTTGGGTAGTCCGACATGTACTTCGTGGTCTTGAACTGGGCCTCGCTGTAAGGATTGTCGTTGGAGACCTTCGGCCGCGAGTGTGACCGCGTCACGCCCAGATGGATCAGCAAGTGGGACCTTCTTCGACGTCATCGAGGTGCCGCGGTCCGCGTGCACGGTTTGGGTCACGGTGCCGTTGCTGGCGATGGTCTCGCGGATCAGTTGTCTCAGGTGAACACCTGCCAGGGCCGGTGGCGATCAGTTTGGTCACCGCCTTGGCGGGGTGGGTGGCCTGCCGTTGGCGCTCGCCGGACTGCTCCTTTTGCACGCAGGATCCGGTACATCGTCGAGACGGAGCAGTGATAGCGCTCGGCATCCAGCTCGCGGGCCCAGATCTGCGCGGGCGCCAGCTCGGCGTACTCGTCACCGTTCATTAACTCCAATATCGCAGCCCGCTCTTCGGCGGTCAGGGCCGACGGCTGCACCTGCGGCGCAGGTGCTGTGCGTGGTGGCGGGCCGGAGCCCAGGGAGCTGTCGATTAATTACTGATCGTTTTGGGGCTGTCCCATCCAATGAGGTTCGCGAGGTCCTGGGCGGTGGCTGCGGTGATCGGGGCGGGCT